>JAIRUS010000142.1 GCA_031254295.1 Streptococcaceae bacterium
AGCTGCCGTCTCACACTCTCATCAATTTCTGTCAGAATTTCTCGCCCCTTATCAAGCATCTGCAAAGCTTCTGTGCTATTATGAAAATTTTTGAGCTCAAAAGCTTGATAAATTTGAAAAAGCGGTTGTTGACCTTCTACGGCAAGCAAAACATCATAAAAACTAATCTCTTCTGGCTTTCGAGTCAGCAAAAGTCCGCCCTTAATCCCCGGCTTTGAGGCAATCAGATTTGATTTTTTAAGCATAGCCACAAGGCGCTTCACGCTTGGCACAGGGATATTCAAGCCCTCAGCGATTTTCTGAATAGATAAATACTGAATGAATTCCTCTCTTTGCTTCAACTCAATGGAGATTAAAATCTCGATAGCTTGCGAAAATGCGGGTGAATATGACATGGCTCTATTATAGCAGATTTTCTCCGCACTCACTTGCAAAATCGTGCGACAGCTTTCGTCAGCAGAAAGTGATAAAGTCCTGGATGTTTTCTAGAAAATGCGACCCAAGCCCTGTCGCGCCAACTGTTATAATAACGCAATTTAACTTTCTTATCTGTCGCGGCTTTGTAGAAAACTTGAGCAAGTTCGTCAGCGCTGGCAGAAACTGTGCCTGGACGATTTCCCATTTTTTCAATTCCTTCAACTAGGGAACGATAGATCGAGTTTTCAGTCAGATTTTTCCGAACTTTCTCTCGCCAGACAGCATTGAATCCTGTTTCCGTGTCCCCAGGCTGAATAATGATTGAGCGAACGCCGAAGGGGCGGACTTCAAGATCCAACACATCTGACCACTGTTGCAAAGCGGCTTTGGTCGAGTTATAATAAGCTCCCAGCGGAAGATATGAATTGCCAACAAGCGATGAGACATTGAGAATCCGACCTCTCCCCTGCTTACGCATCTGTGGGAGAACAAGTTGGGTCAGCTCTACTGCACCAAAGAAATTCGTTTCATACTCTCTACGAACATTTGCCATGCTTACCTCCTCAGCTGGACCAAACTCAGGATAGCCCGCATTGTTAAGGAGCGTGTCAATACGCCCAGACTGGCTTACTATCTGACGGATAAAGTCCTGATTGGACTGACTGTCTGTGACATCAAGCTTTAGCATACTAATATTCTTGCCAGTTGGTATTTTTTCAAGTCGCCTCGCTGCGGCGTAAACCATCCAGCCTTTTTGAGCAAAAAGTTGTACTGCTGCATAACCTAAACCCGACGAAGCGCCTGTGATTGCGATAACTTTTTCTGTAGAGTGCATTATTTTCTCCTTTTTAACATAATTAGTATATTTCATTTATATGAATAAGTCAAATAAAAAGACCAAACTTTCGCTTGGCCTCATTTTTTAAATCCTTTAATTAGAAATCAACTTCCTAGATTTCTAATTAGTTTTTCTCTTCTTCCGATAGGTCGCCAATGTGGACATGGCAACTAAGAGTGAACCAGCTACGATTGGTGCAGCACTATTTTCATCATCACCTGTGGTTGGCAGAGCTGAAGCTTTCTGAGCCGTAATGCCAGTAGCGACTGTCTGTGCCGTTCCAGTTCCCAGACCCGATGTTCCAAGTGGGCTGATATTTCTGGCTAGATTTGGAGCCGTGTTGCCTCCTGTTTGACTTAGAGTCTTTCCTGAATCATTCGTATGCTGACTTCCGCCTGTACCTGAGGACGGAGCTGGGGTTGTCCCTTGTGTCCCAGACGTCCCTCCTTGTGCACCTTGGGGACCCTGAGCCCCCTGAGGGCCAGTATTCCCAGCAAGTCCTAGATCATTCCACTTCGTACCGTCCCAATACCAAAGGTGATTGTCCTTAACATAAATTGTGCCTGAAGTCCCACCATTTGACGGAAGTGTACTCACGGTTTCAAACTTCCAGAGTCCGCCTTGGGCACCTTGAGCACCTTGTGGGCCAGCAAGATTCGACCCCTTTACCCAGCTATTTGTTGCTGGATCCCAATAATACACAGTAGAACCGACGAAGTAGAATTGACCTGGCTGTCCTGTTGTAGGGAGCTTGCCCGGATCTGTAACCACGCCACCATAATTTGGCACGCTAGTTGCCCCTTGCGCACCCTGTGGGCCTTGGGCGCCTTGAGCACCTTGGACGCCCTGACTGCCACGGATATTGCCAATCTCATTCCACTTCGTGCCATCCCATTGGTAAATGTCGCCTGTACTCGTGTTCAGGTAGAGATCGCCTGTATTCTTGCCATTGATGCCATTTTGACCTGGAGTTCCTGGCATCGCATTTGCAAAGCCTGGAGCACCCTGGGCTCCCTGAGCACCTTGGTCACCGGTTGCGCCTTTAATGCTGCCAATCTTCGTCCATTGTGTGCCATTCCATTGATAGATGTCGCCTGTGTTCGTGTCAAGATAGAGTTCCCCTACTGTCTTGCCATTGATGCCATTTTGACCCGGAGTTCCTGGCATCGCATTTGCAAAGCCAGGTGCGCCTTGGGCGCCTTGGGCACCTGTAGCTCCCTTAATGTTGCCAATTAGACTCCACTTCGTACCATCCCATTGGTAAATGTCGCCCGTACTTGTGTTCAGGTAGAGATCGCCTGCATTCTTGCCATTGATGCCGTTCTGTCCTGGAGTTCCTGGCATTGCATTTGCAAAGCCAGGTGCACCTTGAGCACCTGTTTGGCCTGCTGGAATTGTGAATGTCCCAGTTGTACCGTCTGAATACTTGATGATTAAACTTGTCGTGCCGTCAGGATTAACAACTGAGCTAATAGAGCCTATGCTCGTTCCATTTGCACCTTGTGCGCCCTGAGCACCCATTTGGCCTGCAGGAATGGTAAATGTTCCTGTTGTGCCATCTGAATAAAGGATTCTCAGAGTCGTAGTACCGTCTGCATTTACAGTTGGAATGATGGAGCCAATGCCTGTCCCATTTGTACCCTGAGCGCCTTGGGCACCCGTCTTACCAGCTGGAATGGTTACTTGACTTGTTGTTCCATTTGAATAATAAACGGTCAAGGTTGTTGAGCCGTCAGCATTCACAGTCGGAATCATTGAGCTCACGCTTGTGCCATTGGCACCTTGAGCGCCTGTCGCACCCTTTTGGCCTGCAGGAATCAAGATACTTGATGTTGTCCCATTCGTATAATAAACGGTCAGAGTCGTCGAACCATCAGAATTAACTGTCGGGATAATTGAACCGATACTGTTGCCTGATGCACCTTGTGCGCCTGTATCGCCTTTTTGACCAGCTGGAATCACAACCGTTGAAGTTGTGCCGTTCGTGTAATACATTCTCAAAGTCGTCGAACCATCTGGATTTACCGTTGGAATGATGGAACCAATACTGTTACCAGCCGCACCCTGCGCGCCTTGCGCCCCTGCTTGACCTGCTGGAATGGTCAAGGATGAGCTTGTCCCATTGCTGTAATAGAAAGTCAGCGTTGTCGAACCGTCTTGGTTGACGATTGGGATGATCGAGGCAATACCTGTTCCGTTTTGTCCCTGCGCACCTTGTGCGCCTTGAACTCCCGTATCCCCTTTTTGTCCCGCTGGAATAGTCGCAGTTGAGAATGTCCCATCGCTATAGTGAATGGTCAAGGTCATAGAGCCATCTGAGTTGACAGTTGGAATAATTGAGGCAATGCTTGTCCCATTTATACCCTGAGCGCCCTGACTACCTTGTGCGCCCTGAGATCCTGTCTTACCTGCTGGAATCGTAGCGGTTGAAGTTGTTCCATTCGTGTAATAGAAGGTCAAAGTCGTCGAACCATCCGGATTCAGAGTAGGCAAGATTGAGCCAACGCCTGTGCCATTCACACCTTGAGCGCCTGCTGCTCCTTGAGCACCCTGAGCGCCATCAATTCCTTGAGGACCCTGGGGACCTTGAGCACCATCAATTCCTTGGGAACCTTGAGGACCCTGGGCGCCGTCTGCTCCTTGTGAACCCTGAGAGCCTTGAGCACCATCAATTCCTTGAGGACCCTGGGAACCTTGAGCGCCATCAATTCCTTGAGGACCTTGGGAACCTTGAGCGCCATCAATTCCTTGTGAACCTTGAGGACCTTGAGCACCATCACTTCCTTGTGGCCCCTGGGAACCTTGAGTACCATCTGTTCCTTGTGAACCTTGAGGACCTTGGGCGCCGTCTGCTCCTTGCGCTCCCTGTGAGCCTTGGGCGCCATCACTTCCTTGTGGTCCCTGAGAGCCTTGAGTACCATCTGTTCCTTGTGAACCTTGAGGACCTTGAGTTCCATCGCTTCCTTGCGCTCCCTGGGGACCTTGAGCACCATCAATTCCTTGGGAACCTTGAGGACCTTGGGCGCCGTCTGCTCCTTGCGCTCCTTGCGTGCCCTGAGGACCTTGGGAACCTTGAGCGCCATCAATTCCTTGAGGTCCCTGGGGTCCTTGAGTACCATCTGTTCCTTGTGAACCTTGAGGACCTTGGGCGCCGTCTGCTCCTTGCCCCCCTTGTGGACCTTGAGCGCCTTGAGCGCCATCTGTTCCTTGTGGGCCCTGGGAACCTTGAGGACCATCTGTTCCCTGGGGTCCCTGAGGGCCGTTTTGTCCTTGATAAGTTACAGCATAAGAGATAGTCGTTGACCCATCACCATAACTTGTCACAGTCTTTGTCCAGATATACTCTCCTGCTATTGGTGTTGGCATAATCGTTGACCAGTTGGGATCGTCTTCCGCTGGCTGTAGACTACTTGTTGTCTGTTGATAGCTTTCAATGCTAGAGGTAATGCTCATAAGTGATAAAATCCCAACACTATTTGAAGTGCTAGAAACATCACCAATACTAACAGTACTTGTCAGTTGTTTACCTGCATAGCCTGTCAAATATACATTTTGGTAATTGAGAATGACGATACTATTACCATTAGAATCAAAAGTCGCTTGCCCTGTAGTTGTTGCTACTTGAACACCATTAGCATAAAGTGTTCCAATTACAGGAGATGTTGTATTAATCGCACCAATACCACCTGTAAGTTCTGCAATACCTGCAATAGATTGACCTGTTGTGGCGTAAGGAGAACCAACCAAGATATTTGTTCCAACGGAATATACAGGGTTTGCAGCCGTCACAATGAATTGCCCTTGTGTTGTAGTCCTTACAGCCGATGTTGGGTCTGTATAGACATAGGTCACATTATGGGTTCCAACACTTGAGTTACTTTGAACCGTCCACTCAGCATTTCCGCCTTGATCATGCCCATCAACATAGACTTTCATATTACCATTGGCGATCGCTGAGATGCCATCAATCGAATTGCCTTGAGAATCAATACCAGCAAAACCCAAACTATTGATTAGATTGATGAACTTACCACTGTCTTGTTGAACGCTTGGAATACTATTCGCCCAGATAACAGGAATTGGTAATGGTGTCACTGTCAGGACTTTATTTGATGTAGTAGAAAGTAAGGTGGTTGGATCGACATAGCTATAAAGGAGAGCATAAGTCCCTTCACCACTGGTAGCTGGAACCTTAAACTGAAAATCTGCCGTGTTTGTTCCAATAAAGATAGTTTTCACTCCATTGATTGTCAACGTTATTGTTAAACCACTCAGATTACTCGTCGCATCATTTGTAAAGTCAAGTGGAGTAGCTGTTTCATTTCCTGGACTCGCTAATCCTGTCAAGCCTGACAGAAGATTTACCACTGAGCCAGCTTGGACTGTCAGATCTAAGCCAGAAAGGGTTGGACCACCTGCTTGAATGACATTAAGAATCAACTGCCCCGTCGTAATTGCGCTAGTGATTGGATCCACGTATTTGTAGCTAATAGTGTGTTGCGTAGATGGATCAGATGCTTTTGACGTAATGGTCTGATTAGCTGTAGATACACCATCTACCGAGAAAGTTAAATTTCCCTTGGCAATAGCATCTGACAAATTAGCACTTGTCCCATCAGCATTTGAAATTGACAGGTTGAGATTGGACTGTGAAGTCGTAGCAGTTGCACCTGAACCCGTTGTTATAAGCCCTGTGATGACGTTATAAGACTGACCACCTTGTATGCTCTGGTTCGATTTAACTGTCAGAGTTGCTTTAGCATCCGCTGGAATCACATAAATTATCGTGCTACTCCCCGCTGTTGTTAGCGTTCCTGAAGTCGTACCCTGTGTATGCCCTGACTGTGCCGCTTGCGCAGCCGTCAGATATTTATAGCCCGATGGTAAATTAACAGATGTATAATAACTATTTGTGTAATCAATGGTATTCCCTATGTTAGCAGTTGGAAGTCCTGCATAAATGCCTGTGCCCTCCTCTGTTGTATTGACAGAATTGGTCACAATTTCTGAATCATCTATCACATTAACATAAGTATAGGTCGAAGTAACAGGAGCACCAATAACATAGATCTTATACGTGTAGGTAGTTCCTTGCAAGGGTACGTATGCAAAGTTCGCTTGACCGTAGCTATCACCATTGTCAAATGTAGAGGTTGGGTTACCAGCTGATTGGGCATCTACTTTGGCAGATGCTGGTACTTGTGACTCATAAGCCCAAACATAGCCTAGTGGCATATTTGTTGTCACATAAACCTCAGTTTCAAGATTTATGGTTGTCCCAATCATGCTGGCATTGCCAGCTGCATTTGTTCCAAGATTTGGGCTATAAGTACCAACAACTTTACCAGTAGCATCAACGTACTCAATATTGATAATACCTGGATCTACAGAGACGGTTTGGATTTCACGTGCATTGGTCATATCAAGACTTGAGCTTGCACCTGCCACTGAGGTCAGCGTCCAAGTATTCGATCCCGTATATTTCAGACTTTGAAACTTAATGTTGCTGTTGTCAGGTGTAGCTGGAGAGGCATTCGTCCCCTTCCAGACATTCATAACAGAGTTTTGGATTTCCATCGTGCCTGAGCCACCAACAATATTTTGACTTTCTGGACTTCCACTTGAGTTATTTTCTGAAATATGCAATGCCTTAGGAGAAATGAAAGTCAAGCTTGATCCTGCAGCTAGATTGAATGAAGGAGACGTCCCTGAGTTATTATGTACAAGATTCAACGTCGTTCCTGCATTAAACGTGATATTTGCTACGGCATTACCTGTATTGGTATCAATAGCATTGCCTCCAGTAACATTAGACGCTACCATATTCAGGTTTTGGCCAAAGGTAACATTATGTGTATTGTTATAACTAGAACCTGGTGACAGTACCTTACTATTACTGTCGATAAGTTTCAGGAAGCCATTTTGCTTCCAATTAACATTGTCACCGACCAACATGTTATTCCAAGCATTGAAAACAAGAGCATAGCCTGAGCCACCCGATAATGATTCGGTGGCATTAATTGTTGCACCATCTCCGACTGTAAAGTTATGGGCATAACCCGTATCTGCTGTGTTATCCGTAAACTGAGATATAAAATAGAACATTGAATACCCTGTTGAGGAATTTGGTCGGGTCAAGGTTATTGTGGCATTATTAGCAATATTCACATTACCTGTTTGCACAAATTCATTGGTTAGAATGCCATTGACCACGCCAGAAAGCGTCACATTTGAATCTTCAGAGTCTACAAAACGATGGGCATAGGTTGATGAGCTTTGCCCTGTTAGGGTAACATTGTTCAGATTAATATTCCAATAGCCTGTTCCCCCTGTACTAGACGAAGTATAAACCAGACCTCCCCCCTCCCAGTTGGAAGATCCCTGCGTTCCTGTATAGGCTTGAGTAAAGTTTGCATTCGTCAATGTAATCGTTGCACCACGTGGGGTTGAGGCAGTGCCGACATTAAACTCAGCCTCGTCCATATTGATAGTATTGCCATTACCGTTTATTGTGATACTGTTATTACGATAGGCCAAGCTTGATGTCGTTGCTGATGTTGGCGCTGTCAACGTACCTGTGACATCAATGAAGTTGATGTTTTGATTGTTGTAAGCTGTGACAAAGCTATTCCAGTCTGAAACGACAGCATAAGTTCCTGCTGTTTGAGCTGCTGCCTTGTTGGTCGCTAAATTCGTTACAGAATCTGGCACTGCTACCTTGACAGAGGTTGGTGAGGTCACCTTTGCGCCATTAGCAAGGACACTTGTTGAATTATCAAGTTGGCTATTAACTGTAATATTAGGTGTACTAATGGCCGCGAGAGCAAGCGTCCGCGTCCCTCTAGGATTAGATAACGAAGTCGAATTATCCGTCTGTTGATTCGTCTCTGGTATTGCCTCTTGAAGCGTAACCTCTTGAAGCGTGGGCGCTTGGATTATTGAGCTCGAATCCACTCCTGTCAAAAGCTGATCATAAACCGATAAAATTGCAGGCATAGCAGTAGATGAGTTCGCTGATGATGAATCGACCGCTGTCGTCTTATCAGAAATAGAATTCATAGAAGCTGATTCCGAAGCTGCTGAAATCGAACTGGCTGCACTTGCTACATAGCTCGGAGCTACTGATGAAAGAGACGTTGTCCCTAGGTCTGGCGAGGCTGATAATTCTACTTCATTCACAGCAAATGGCGAAACTACTAAGGATGACGATAGCACCCCTGAATCATTTGTAGTCGTCGAAGCCATTATACTACTCGTAACATCAGATGCTACCATAGCACCGCTACTACTGCTTGCGTCACTTGCAAGGGAAACATCAGCTTTAGCCATGGTAGGAGCCATAAAGCCTCCTCCAGCCAAGATTGCGAGAACAGATGAAGCATAGAGCCAGTTTTTTCCTGATTTCCAAGTGCGGAAATTGGAATTTTTCGTTGAGGCTTGGTATGAGGCAAGCCTTGAATTATTTTTGTTATGTTGAGCTCCCATAACACCTCCTTTATTTAGTCATATTATGTATTCTATATTCTATAAAATACATAAAGTTCTTAAATTGTACTTTAAAAAATACGTATTGTCAAAAATTATACATTGTCATCATGGATTTCTCCTCATCACAAAAACAATAGCAACAACAATTGAATTTATTTACCTAAATTATGATAGAATAAGATTTATTAAAATTCGTCTTGTAATAACAAATTTAGTAAGATGAAAACGGAGAAATTCATGTCTTTTTATGAACGATTAAAACTATTAGCAGATGAGCAAAGCTCGTCATTTAACCAAATCGAACGCGATTTAGGCTACCCTAGAAATGCCTTGTCCAACTACAAACAAGGGAAAGAACCCAGTGCACGACGTCTATCTGAGCTTTCTCGTTATTTTTCAGTCTCTAAAGATTATTTACTAGGTGAGAGTGAGACAAAAGGCGTGTTAAGCGTTGCAACTCAACTTGAAGGAATGCTTGATGGTCTGACAGATTCACGAAGAAATGAAGTTATGCTTTTTGTGAATGAAAAAATTGCTGAGCAAAACGATGAAGCTAATCTCGTCTTCAATCGTATGGGAACTGTCGAAGCTATGGAGGTCAAAAGTATCAACGGTATTGATGCTTTCAAACAAGGCCGCCCCAATCTAAAAGTCTCAATTCCATTTGATGAAATCCCAAAATCTTATGATGTGGCGCTCGTCATTTCAGATTTAAATTTTCCCTTCATCATCCGGAGTTTTGCCGAAAGCTTCTTAAAAAGTGGAGATGTAATTTTTATCACTTTTCCAAAAGGAGTTTACAATCCTAACATCTCAACTTACGAATTTGCTGGTATGACCTTCATTGAATCAACAAATGTAAATGGTGAAATCATCTATGTCCGTGATACTGAATATATCTACGGTGGCGAAAAAAATACGGCTGTCCTAGCAAAAATTTACCATGCAAAATAAAATTTCAGTAAAAAAACAATACAAAAAGGAGGCGAGAATTAACTCATCTCCTTTTGTATTGTTTTTATCTAAGCAACCTGAAAATTAATTATTAGATTTATCAAATCAAATTTTATCAATTTGGTCATTCGCACAAGAGCTATCAGGAATTGTCGGAATTCCCCAATATTGAAGGCTTTTAAAGCCAAATAACTCTTGATGCGCTGCATATGCCCAGTCTGCAATACCTCGACGTTCAAATTCAGCTTTGATTGCATTGTCATAACGCATCAAAACTGCCGAAACAAGTTCTTGTATCTTTCCACGACGCGCATCGGTGGTATTATTTCCAGAATAAACCTGAAGATATCCTAACATATCCAGATGTAAAAATTTCCCTCCTGCTAAGAAAGTTCGCACAATAAGTTCATAATCGTCTACTACCCAAAGATCAGGATTATGCGCCTGAATCTTATAATAAAATTCTCTATTCCAAACTCGCACATGATTAGGTACCCCGACAATGTGACGAATAGTTTTAGGATTAATCGGAGCTGCAAGGCATTCTTTGTAAGTTATTTGATTACCTGTCAGTGGATTCACTGCGTCGCTCAAACGATAGGCACCATAGCCCATAGCAAAGCCGTCACCATAAACTTCTCCGTCCGAAAATTCTCCCTCTTCCGAAACTCGAACAGAGGCAAAATTTGAATAGAGAAAATCATAGCCTTCACCCTTCTTCAAGATATAATCAGTTAATTCTGGCATCAGTAAGTCATCATGATCAAGCTCAGCAAGATATTTTCCACGGCAGAAAGTTGTCACGCGCTTTTTAACTTCACCAATCACCCCATTAGAGGTTGGACTCATTCTAAAATACCTCATTCGATTATCCTGCATTGCTTCTACACATGCTTTTATCAAGTTTGCTGCTTGATCGTCTGTTGAATCATCCAATACAACCCATTCCCAGTGAGGATTTGTCTGTTGAATCAAAGTGCTCATCGTTCTTGACAAGTCTAGAATCGGGATATTATAGGTTGGGGTAAAATAGGACACAATCTCATCATCAAGCACTGTCACGTCATATTCTGGATTCAAAGCATGAACATCAAAATCCCTTTCCCAGTCAAGTTCCAGAGCAGAAATTTTAGAGATATTTTCTGAGATTTTTTTTATCACAGTTATCCCCCATGACCAAGGATAAGTCTTGATTTTTAAACTGTCTTGTCCTTGTCGAATCGCAGAAAGAACTGTTTTCCAAACTTCGCCAGTATAAAATAATCCTGCCTCATAACTTTCTCGTTGTGTATTTGTAAATTGACTCGGAAAACTGTTAAAAAGTACCACGAAGCCATTCAGATTTACTATTTTAAGTGCCTGATTCAGGTCTGACAATGAATTCTCATAAGAATGATCCGCGTTGATGACAATCAGATCAAATTTCTCAGTATTTTGATTAAAAAACTCAGCTGTCGTGACTTGAAAATCAACAAATTGCTTCTGCTGCTCAAAATTATCAACTGAATAATATTTCAAGTCAGTTCCTGGATTAACAAGAATTTTTTCTTTCGCTTTTATAAAGTTAAAATTCTCACTCGGAAGTGAGTGACTCAACTCAAGATATGTTTTCAAATTATTATTTTTAATAAGTTGGTTAATGACTGCAATTCCAGAAACTTCATTCATTTATCTTCCTCACTTCATTATTTTATTATTTCATTTCATACTCACGATATTTTTCATTGTACCATCTTTTGTATTTTATAGACTATAATTTAACTATTTGAGTCAAACTCAAAACCGTTCTACTTCTTCCTAATTTGTGTTAAGACTAGTAAAAAGGTGAGCAATTGCTCACCTTTTTTTGTTAATTTATCTCAGTATAAGAAAATTCGATTTTTGATTTATCTAACTACTTGATTTGTATTGATAACACGCCTGTTACGACTTCAAGCCCATTTGCAGTGCGGTCAGATAAATGTAAATCAGGTAGGATTACATCGTAAACCTTTCCATCATTCGCTGTGATTTGAAGTGTCTGCACAATTTTCTCATTTACTGACTGTCCCTCATTATCAGCAGCAATAGTTTTTTTAGTTTCATGCTTGATTTCTTCACTAAATAAATCTGTTTCATCAAACGGAGCAATTCCACCAGTCTTATCAGAGTTGACAATGCCAGCCGCAAAGACTTGCAATGGTTCAGACTTCACTGTTTTCAAGACCTGTAAACCTCGATTCGCGCGCGCAGTTGCTGGGATTTCATCTATCGATACCCGTTTCAAAAATCCTTTAACTGTCAAGAGCCACCAGCTACTAGCTGTTACAAAGAAAGCTGACTTGATGACATCCCCCTCTTTGAGATTCATGGCCTTGACACCCGCAGTTTTTGCCCCAATCACAGGAACATCTGATAAGTCAAAGCGCAAAGCGTAGCCATTTTGGCTTATTAGCATCATATCCTCAGAGGCATAATCTCCAATAAACACGACCTTGTCATCTGTAGCTTTCAACTTTGCATAGGCAGTTGATTTTGATTTGTAAGTTCGCCAAGCTGAAAAGGCTGACAACTCAACTTGTTTGATCTGTCCCGCCCTCGTCACCACTACAAGCTTATCTACTGTATCAAATGAATCTACAAGTTTTGCATAAATAATTTCTTCATTTTGAGCAAAATTCGTCAGATTCTGAGAGAGATGTTCGCCAATATCCTTCCAGCGAATTTCTGCTAGCTCATGTACAGGACGATAAATCACATTACCAAGACTTGTAAACATCAAAAGATGCTGCGTCGTGCGCGCATGCCCCTCCACAAATACAAGTGAATCGTCATCACGCTTACCGATTTCTTCAAGGTTTGAAGAAGCAAAACTTCTTGGGGAAGTTCGCTTAATATAACCCCCACGTGTCACAGAGATAACTGTTTCTTCTTCAACAATCAGCTCGTGTGCCTCAATCTCAATCGTCTCAACCTTATCTTGAAGAACGGACATACGCGGACGTGCAAATTTCTTCTTTACCTCACGTAACTCACGCTTCATCAAGTTAAAGAGCGTTGTATCGTCAGAGATGATGGCGCGGAGTGTCAAAATCTCTTCATTTAAGGCTGTCTGCTCATTTTCAAGTACAACGATATCTGTATTTGTCAAACGATAAAGTTGTAATGTGACGATAGCTTCTGCTTGTTCTTCTGAAAAATTATAAGAAATTTTCAGATTTTCCTTTGCATCTGACTTATTCTCTGACGCACGAATCAAGGCTACAACTTCGTCTAAAATACTCACCATGCGAATCAAACCTTCAACCAGGTGCAGACGCTTTTCAGCTTTGCGCAAGTCGAACTCTGAGCGTTTCACAATCACTTCACGTCGATGCGAAATAAAACTTGAGAGCATCTGGATCAAGCCGACTTGACGCGGTGTCATGTTGTCAATTGCGACCATGTTGAAATTATAATTAATCTGCAGGTCAGTGTTCTTGAAAAGATAGTTTAACACAAGCGTACTATCTGCATTTTTCTTTAACTCCACGACCATACGAAGTCCTTCACGGTCTGACTCATCACGGGCGTCAGCAATTCCAGGAACTTTTGCATTGATTGTAATGTCATCAATCCGACGTTGCAAATTTAACTTATTGACTTCATAAGGAATTTCAGAAATTACAATCTGCTCACGCCCACCTTTTATGCTTTCTATTTCAGTCTTAGAGCGTACTACAATGCGTCCCTTACCTGTTTCGTAAGCTTTTTTGATTTCATCGCGTCCCTGAATAGTTGCTCCTGTTGGAAAGTCTGGTCCAGGTAAAATCTTCATCAACTCATCTACTGTTGAGTTTGGATAATCAATCAAATAAACAGTCGCATCAACCACTTCCCCAAGATTATGAGGTGGAATATCCGTTGCATAACCTGCTGAAATACCAGTTGATCCATTCACCAAAAGATTTGGGAAGCTCGCTGGAAGAACCGTCGGTTCCTTTTCTGTATCATCAAAGTTCCATGATAAGGGAACAGTCTCTTTATCAATATCCTGCAACAAGAACTCAGAAATCTGTGCCAAGCGTGCTTCCGTATAACGCATCGCAGCTGGTGGATCACCATCCATCGAGCCATTGTTACCATGCATTTCAATCAAAGGCTCTTCCATCTTCCAGTCTTGTGACAGGCGAATCATAGCCTCATAAATTGATGAATCACCATGTGGATGGAAATTACCCATGACATTTCCGACTGACTTTGCTGACTTTCTATAGCCTTTATCAAAGCTATTACCGTCTTTATGCATGCTATATAAGATACGGCGCTGTACAGGTTTCAATCCGTCCCGAATATCAGGCAGAGCACGTTCTTGAATAATGTATTTGCTGTAACGACCAAAGCGGTCGCCCATTATGTCTTCTAAAGGTAAGGTTTGTATGTTTGTCATTTTTTTGTTTTCTTTGTCTTAATAATTATAAACCGCTTTGTTTATCCGCTCCGCTCAGTCGACCTTAACAGTCCACCAGACTGTTAAGCCAAAGCGGTCGCCCATTATATCTTGCTAAAGCTAAGGTTTGTATGTTTGTCATTTTTAGTTTTCTTTATCTTATATAGTTATAAACCGCTTTGTTTATCCGCTCCGCTCAATCAACCTTAACAGTCCACTGGACTTTACGAATGTGGAAAGCTTCGCTTTCTTTATCCGTCACCTCAACAGTCCACTGGACTGTTGAGCCAAAGTGGTTGCCCATTATATCTTCTATCTAATAAGCTCAGTTACGCTTAATAAATAGAAAATCACTTACAGTTTTTTTATTATAACATACTCTACAAAAACATTCTAAAGCATTTCACAAAAAGAACCTGAATAAACAGGTTCTTAAATATGATCTTTCGCTTGCAACTCTTCACGCAAGCCCAATAATTGCTGAGACAAAGATTGAATCATTTCAGTTTGTAACTTTTGAATTTCCAAGATATTAGGCTGATCTTGTTGTATCATATGATCGATTTTTGAATGCAATAGACGAATTTCAACTTCAGTCTTTTGATTCACCCGATAATCATTTTGCGACTCCATACGATCATACTCAGCGGCACGATTTTGACTCATCATAATGAGAGGTGCTTGCAATGCAGCTAACATAGACAGGCATAGATTTAGAAGAATAAAAGGGTAGCCATCCCATATGATACCAAATGGTTTGAAAATATTGATAAGAATATAGATAACCATGAAAATGATAAAAGGTATGATAAATGTCCAACTACCACCAAATTTAGCAATATTATCGGCCACTTTCTGACCAAAAGTATTCGTCTCATCTAACTGTTTCTGCACATCAATTTCATGATAATACTCGTCATTCAATACCTTTGTGAAACGATCACGCATCCTTTTATTAACTTTTTTATCTGCCGCAATCATATCACTGATTTTACGAAGACGATAATGCATTAAATTATGCTGACTAATAAAATCTGAAGATCGCAAATGCTTTATATCATGCCGAATCAAATCAACTAATTGTTTATCCAAATCTCCGATAAACAACCCTTCAATTAATGGAAAGTCTTTTCCAGAAACAATGTCCTTGTAAGTTTTTCCCATATCTCACCTATTTTTCTAAATTACTTATTTTTGAAGTCCAAATGTTGAAAGTGTTCCCGCGTTCAACTTCGCTTCTACACCATAAACTTTTACAGTTGTATCCTGATCAGCTGTCAACATTATCAATTGATCAGAAATTTCAACTTTTATCTTAGTACCACGGAATTTTTGGGTGAAGCTAAGATGATGCCATGAAGCTGGTAATTTTGGTGAAATTGAAATTTCACCATCACGCAAAGTCACACCTGCAAATTCATTCTGAATAACCTCAAGTGTTTCTCCCATAACACCAATGTGCACACCCTCTGCTGTTGTTCCCCCTTGGATATCATAGTAGTCTGAACCAATAGCTGTTGTTAAACCTTCAAGAGCTGTTTTGAAATCTCCAAGTTTTACTTGAATACCTGCAAAAACAGGACGTGATGTTGTTGAACCGTGTACAGTACGAGCTAAATAATAATCATGGTTAACCTGAAGCCAATTTTCAGGCAACTTATAGCCTAACTGCTCAACCAATTTCTGCATATGGTCTGCACCAAGATTATAAATTGTCATCAAGGTATCAGCCTGTTTGGCTACCTTATACTCATCTGGCGAAATACCTTCAGCCTTCATCAAGCGGTCAATACGGTGAATATCTCCGTATTTGTCTTCATAGGCTTTAAAATCAACTTCTTTGAGGTCGAAATACTTGGCATATTGTGCAATAACGCCGTCTTCATTGATATCAAGATAGAGCTTCTTCGCAACATCTTGAGCCTTTCGGAAATATTCATCATCAAAGCCAGTTTTCTTAGCTACTTCTAACAAATCTAGGCCTTTGACGCTTGGCAAGGTAAAGAGCCAATTGAGCGACCAAGCCAACATCAGGTTAGTATAAGCATTATCTGTGATACCACCTTCCTCACCGGGATACGCTTCATGGTATTCATCTGGTCCCATTACTCCAGCAATATGGTAACGTCCGTCTTCGCCAAGTTCAGCTTTATTAAGCCAGAACTTAGTCGTCTCAAATAATAACTCAAGTCCGCCCTCATTCAAGAGAGAAACATCACCTGTCAATTGTTCATAAATCCAAAGATCATAAGCAATTGCTAAACTAACGTGGCGTTGACGACGGCTGTTATCAGGCTCCCACTCATTATTCACAGTATTTAAGTGAACAAATTGAGATTGCTCATCTCCATCAAGGCCTGATTGCCATGGGAACATTGCCCCTTTTTCACCGTCAACAATAGCATTTTCCTTTGCGGCTTGAATACGTTTGATACGATAACGTAGCGTATCACGCGCAGCTTCAGGAGTATTTGCAGCATAGTAAGGTACGACAAAAAGTTCGTCCCAGAAGATATGTCCACGATAACCTTCACCTGTCAGACCACGAGAACCAACTGAAGCATCAAGGTATTGGTTGGCATTATGCTGTGCTGCTTGACGAATATGAAAAATATTCATGCGAATCATGCGTTGCATATCTGCATCTTCTGACTCTAACTTAATATCTCCGTCTGACCACACTTCTGCCCAATATTTATTAGAATTTTCCTTAATACTAGATAACGGCAGACTTGCTACACCTTCACTTGCTACTTGTGCAGGATTCTCCACTTCATAACTTGTTGCCACAAAAATAACTTTATCAAAGTTAATCGCTTCATTAGCCTTAAAATCATATTCTCCACGCTCCAAAAATTGCTCTGGATTTTGCGAATCAGTTGAACTCATCAACTTATTATTAACAAAAGTTTTAGCTGATACTGCGATTTCAATATCTGTTGTGCGTGTTTTTGCGACCAATAAATGATCTGAAACTTCAGTCACATTAAATTCTTTACTATCGAATGCACGATAACGCTCAACATTTTGATTGAGAACTGAGCCATCAATCAGTGATTCAATTACGAGTTTTCCATCAAAACTTGCAGAGAAAGTCCCTTCAAAGCCAAAAGCATGAAAATTAAATGGGTCAACAAATTTATTTGTTGTAAGTGAAACAAAACCATCTGCCACTTTCACTGTATATTTATCAAACTGACTGCCATGCTCAAAATCTATATAGCTCTTACGATCAACGATAGATTCCTTATCAAACTTAACAGTTTCGCCATTGATGCTAAAGCGCATAAGCTGAGGATTTGGGAGATTCACCATATCCTCATTTTCAACGTCATGTCCCGCAACCTCAGTCGTTGTGCGGTTAAAAACGCCAGCTACATAAAGCCCTGGATAATGATCCTCTGAAAACTGCGACCACACTGGTGCTCCACGCCAACCAATGTATCCGTTCCCAAGAGTCATTAAAGATTCTTGACCGTAACTACGCTTTCCATATTCAAGCTTATCATAAGCAATTGTCCAATCCAAAGATGTCATATTTTTCTATGTCCTCACATTTCTGCAAAATTATTCATTCTATTTTAGCATTTTTAAGGCAGAATATCAGCCTTTGGATTTAAATTTTGTCACATTTAATGCGAGAAAAATCAAATTATAATATAAAAAGAAGAGAGATTTACTGCCTTATCTTGAGCTGCCCCCTTTTGTTAAAAAATAAAAACAAAAGAACCGCAAAAGCTTGCGGTTCCTATGTAGTAGTAAAGCTATTATTTAACAGCATCTTTAAATGCATTTTTCTTTTCAACACCAGCGCCCATCACGTCTGAATCTTTGTAACCAAACATATAAACAAGAGTGAAAGAAATAACAATCGTAACGAGAGTTGCAATCCAGAAAATCGTGAGATTATTTGGATGAGATGTATGCGTAATTGGATTCTGAACAAAACTTGGGAATCCAATCAATGATCCAGAAAATCCATACATTTCAAGTCCCATAAATCCTGCTACACCAGCACCTACTGCAGCACCGATTGAACTCATGACAAATACCTTAACATATTTCAGATTAATACCATAAATAGCAGGTTCTGTAACGCCTAAGAAAGCCGAAATAGTTGCAGGAAGTGCGAGACCTTTCATATCTGCCTTACGTGTCTTAAAGAAGACTGCAAGTGCTCCTGCACCTTGCGCAAGCATTGTAAAGCTAACAATCATATTAATATTAGATTGGCCTGTTGTTGCAAGTTGAACAGTAAGGATTGGAATAACTAACCAATGCAAACCGAAGATAACAAGAGTCTGATAAAGTCCACCGATAATTATACCAGCAATACCTAACTGAATCAGATTTGAACCATTACCAATAATTCCAGTAATAACGTTTGATAGCGCACCTGAAAGTAAATTCATAACAGGACCTACCAAAACAACAACTGCTGAAGCTACAACGAAGAAAGTAATCATTGGTTCAAAAATCGGACGAAGTGCTACATGAAGATGCTTATGAAGCCATTTTCCAATTGGAGCTGCAAGTGCTGCAGCACAAATGATTGGGAAAATTGTGTAAGCATAAGATGGATAGCCCGTTGGATCAGGAAAGGCAACTGGAATTCCAAAATAAGTAGAAGTAAAATGTACACCAAGTACATCAGCTACATGATTTGGAGTAAAGTTCGTATACACTACTCCCTTTGCTCCATACTTTCCACCTAAACCAGTGAAAGTTGTGACTGTGTTAATCGCTCCACGAAGGTTTGGATCAAGTAAGAAACCACCAACAGCTGCCACAACGTATTCATTAGCTTTCAGTTGACGAGCAGCTGAGAAACCGACAAGAACTGGCAAGAAATAGAATGGTGCCATAGCCAAAGTATGCATAAAGATAACAGTTGAACTATTTGGATCTAGCAAAACGTTGTTAAACGCTGCTGGCCAAGTTGTTGGTCCAGAAGTTACCTTAGTAAACAAAGTAATGAGTCCGTTAATCATACCACCAGCAGCCAACAATCCGATAATCGGAATCATAGAGCCTGTGATAGTTCCAATGATAACTTGGAAAGCACGTGTAAATGGATTTCCAGCCTTTGGAGCTTCTGCTCCACCTGTCGCAGCAACTGCTGCGTCTGTCGCATCCGCATCAACTACACGATCACCGAGAAGCGCGATTGCTTCGTCATAAACGTCTTCTACAGCTTGTCCAATGACAACTTGATATTGATTAAGTCCTGCATTATATACAGCACCTGCAACACCAGGGATTGCTGAAACTTTTTCAGTATCAGCCTTATCTTTGTCTTTCAACGTAAAGCGAAGACGTGTGATACAGTGGATAAGCTTTTCCACATTGTCTGCGCCTCCGACACCTTCGATAATGTCAGCGGCCATTTTTTTGTAATCAGCCATAGATTACTCCTTTAATTAATAATTTTACCTAAAATAATTTCTAGCAACTTCTATTTTGTATTCGCAGAACCAATCGTTGCGCCACCGTCAACACTCTCATAGTTAAGTGTAAAATCTGCCAATTTATCCGCAGTATTGGTGAAAACAACCATTGTCGTTTTAGCTAGACCTGCTGCTTCTACAGCTGCCAAGTCAACGCTACCTACTTCTTCTCCACCATCTACTACATCGTCTACTTTTACAGTAAAGTTAAATGGAGCACCATTGAGTGATACTGTATCAATACCAACATGAAGCAATACTTCAAGTCCATCTGCACGTGTAAAACCAAGAGCATGTCCTTGAACCATTGTAATAGTACCGGAAACTGGGGCAAATATTTTTCCATCAGTTGGTTCTACCGCATAGCCATCACCCATTATCTTTTGTGAAAAAACTGGATCTGACGTCTCCTCGATCTTTAGCACTTGACCTGCAAGCGGTGCGTAGAGCGTCTTGTCATCTTTCAGTTCTTTTTTCTTTTTACCGAAACCGAACATTTGTTCTCCCTTCTTATCTTTTGGACAAGTAACTTGTCCTTACAAATTTAAGTACTCTTTATTTTACCTTAAAACTTTTTCATTTGCAACCGATTACACTTTATTTGTTAATTTTCTTAATAAATTGTAGAATAGAAGTATGAAAAAATATGAGGCAGCCCTGAAGGACTTAGAAAATAAAATTAAAAGTGGCTATTACAAGACTAACGACTTGTTGCCAAGCGAATCAGACTTTTGTGACGAATACAAAATTAGTCGCTCAACCATCCGCCAAGCACTCTCAATTTTGGAAAATGAAGGTCTTATTCAAAAGCAACAAGGACGCGGTTCTGTTGTAATCTTTCATAATAAACTTCTCCTCCCTGTATCCGACTTAATCAGTTATAAAGAAATGCAAAAAAGTCTCAAACTTAACGATAAGACTGATGTTATAACTTTTGAAGTAATTTCCATTGATAGAAATTTGTCAAATTTAACCATGTTTCCCTTAGATTCACAAGCCTTTCTTATTCTGCGCAAGCGTTACATTGACGGCAAGGTATTAATTTTAGACAAAGATATTATTCGCTGCGACATTGCGCCATTTTTAAGTTCTGAAATTGCCAAAGACTCCATCTACAATTATTTAGAAAATGTACTTGATCTTGAAATTGCTTATGCCCAAAAAGAGATTACAATTGATTTAGTTCATGACAGCGATAAAAAATATCTAGACCTTCACCCTCTGGACCGACATGTTGTCTCTGTAAAGTCTCACGTTTTCCTAAAAGATAATACCTTGTTTCAATATTCCGAAAGTCGACATCAGGTTGACCAATTTAAGATTTCAGAATTTGCAAGACGTCATAAAATCTGATTTACGTAGTAATATAAAAACTCGTCTGGTATGATGTGCTCCCCAAAAGCTAGACTTTTTATCGAAGTATTTGTTACTTCGATTTTTTTATTTTGAATGCATTAAACGATATTGAACAGGACTCATCCAGTTCAATTTTTTCTTAATTCG
>JAIRUS010000158.1 GCA_031254295.1 Streptococcaceae bacterium
TCTTCGTCAGCCACGCCCATTCCATTTTCTGAGACATACCATGGAATATTATGATATTTTTCTTTCATCATCATTGCAACATCATAAAGCGCTTCTGGATAGATTTCCCAGCCGCGATATTCATTCATTCGTCGATCAGGCCAGACATAAGCGCTATAAAAATCTGACGGATCTTCTGCAGGAAATTTACCGTTTACTTTAGCCTGCACACGGAAAGGTTGGTAATAATTCATTCCCACAAAATCCACTGTATTGGCAACGATGAGCGCCCTATCGTCCTCATGAGTATCTGGTGTTAAGCCATTTTCTGCCAGTAAGTTTATCAAAAATTGTGGAATATCTCCTAATACAGCGGGATCCAAAAACGAGAAAATACTCAAATTGTCAGCTCTCATTTTGGCCTGCAAATCTTCTGGCGAATCACTTTTGGCATAAGCAGGGGAAACATTTAGTATAATCCCAATCTGACCCGACTCAATCGCGACTTCTCGAAATTTTTTAACTGCCCAAACATGTGCCATCAGCGTATGATAACCCACTTGCACTGCTTTTTTGAAGTCATGAATGGCTGGATAATGATAGCCCAAAAGATAACCACACTCAATATGGACTATTGGCTCATTAAAAGTTGTCCAGCGCTTTACCAAATCGCCAAACTGTTCAAAAGCCGTTTGAGCATAAAAGGCAAAAGCGTTCACAGATTCGCGGTTTTCCCAGCCCCCCTTTTCCATCAGCCACCACGGCATATCAAAATGATAAAGATTGATAATCGGCTCTATCCCTGCTTTATTAAGCTCAGAAAAATAAGCTCGGTAAAATTCAACTGCCTTCGGATTTAGTGTTTCTCCATCAGGTAATAGCCGACTCCAAGAAATCGAAGTCCGAAAAGAGTTCATTCCAATTTCTTTCATACGCTGTACGTCTTCTTTATAGAGATGATAGACATCAGACGTGACGGCTGGCCCTTGATTTGAATAAAATTTTTCTGGATTCAATTCAAACCATTTATCCCAGATAGTTGCTGTTTTCCCATCTTCAAGATGCGCGCCTTCAGACTGGGGCGCTGAAGTCGCCGCTCCCCAGAGAAAGTTATTTGGAAATTTAATCATTTATATCAGCCCTTCCCTTTCAGGCTCTTTTTATTTTGCTCATAGCCGAAACATTACGCCTTAGCACCACAATGTTGTTAAAATTTCTGCAGCCTGAAGTCGCCCTGTATAATTTTTTTCATCTTCTTTTTCATCTTCCTTTTCATCTTCTTCAAGAAGATTGACTACTTTAGCCTGTTTTCCCATCAGTTCTAGCTTAAGTGGGTGAGAAACATAGCTGTCTAATGAATAGCCCCTCAAAATCACACCTTGACCGTTCTTTTCAAGCTTCAAACCTGTTTCAACAAAAATATCTGAACTGATTTTAGCTAAAATTTTATCTGTTTCTAACTTCCCTTTTTGGTCTGGCACTGTTTGTTTGACTACGACAGGGATTTTGAGTGCCACAGCGCGTTGGAGCCCTGTATAATAGTCTTCCTTTCCATGCGGTTCCACTGAATATTTCACTTCAAAGCTGCCGAGACATTGCGCACCTGGCGTAGGAAAATAACCCCAGTCTCCCATTTCGCCCACACAACGTAAAAGTGTCACGGCAATCGTTTTAGAATCTAGGATTTCGTATTCATTAAGTGCGATATTGCCAACTGTCAAACCATTTTCATCATCGTGCAGATTGACAAAGGCATGCTGATGTTGCGGGTTAGTCGGATTTTTCCAGTAAGCGCTGACAGCATTTGGGCGCTCAACGGCTTCAAAAATACTTTCAGCCACGTGAGAGCTGACAGATAAATCTGTCTCAAATAGAACCCGTAAGCGGTGATCTTTCATCTGATTGTCAAAACTTGTTGTAAATTCGACAGCTTTTGAATCCTTTTTCAATGAAAGATAGGTTGTCACAGGAAAAGCGGCGACTTGCTTCGCTCGTTTCGCCTGACGATGCGTGATATCGATGACTTGTTCATACTCTTTTTGTAAGACTTCATCAGCCGAAACAGGAATTTCCATAAAATGCGTCAACTTGACAATCGCTTCAGTCTCCCTATCCTTGACAAGGTCAATTGAAAAAGGAAAATCAGTTGAATATATCGCCTTTCCGTCTGCCGTTTGCTTGAAGATGTATTCATTTCCCATATCTCCAACATCTTCAAAAATCAATTGATTTTCATAGATCTTTCCCGTGCGCTTATTGCGTATCGTTAATGAACCATTTTTCTTAATCTCTACTTTTACAAAGCTATTTTCCAAAACTCGCCCATCATCTGATAGTAAACTTTGTCCTTCTTGATGCTCAATTTTTTTAGGAATAAGTGCAAGTGTACGGTAAGACAAGGCCTCAGCCTCAGGAAGATAGAGCGTTGCATAAACATATTTTGCCATATAGGCTACACGAAAGGCATCTTTGGGCAAATCATAGCCAAATTCTACCTTGACTTCATCAATCGTCGCGTCAATTTCATTTCCATCAGAGTCAATGATTGAAAAATCCGTTACGGGACGATTTTCCAACTCTTCAAAGGCTGGCTGTGGCCACATCTCTGAAAATTTGATACGCTCAATTTCAATTTTTACTTGTGTCGTCAGTAATCGCTTGGTACCAGCGAGATTATAAACGGTAAATGGAAAACTTTCTTTTGGAAAAGCTGTTGTATCAATATTCCTTGCGATTCGATCCAACGCCTCATCGCGAATGAATTTTGCCACTTCTTGAGACTTGTGATAGCGCGTCATCATTTCCTCATGTACTTCATCAACCGAGCAACCACAGATAGAGTCATGCGGATCATTTTGCAGCAGCAAGCGCCAGGCATAGGACATCTCCTTTGTCGGCTTGTAATCCCCGACTTCATTGGCCAGCACAACTAGCGGATCCACGACATTTTCGAGCAACGTCTGCGTATAGACATTTTCCTTTTTAAGATACATACGGCTAGAAGCTGTATTTGCTAACGTATACCAACCTTCTGTCTCTTGCGAAGTCAACTCAC
>JAIRUS010000025.1 GCA_031254295.1 Streptococcaceae bacterium
CTAATTTTCGCGTCAATTTGGATGTTTGGGATTCCATTGCTCATCTTTTTTGCCTTTTTAGGCTTGTTATTGGGGAACTTCAGGTTATCAAACTATAAACTTAAGATGTTGGTGTTTTATCTGATTTTGAATAGTCTTTCTTTTCTTACTATTCTGGGCTATCAACCTCTTATGAGTATGGATGGCGCTAATGGCGTTCCCTATCAATATCCCATTTATACAAGACCCAGCGCACTTATAGGCATGGGAGTAATTATTGTGATAAACGTGTATTACAGAAGGCGACGGAATGAGCACGGAGGAGGAACATCTGGATGATGAGAGAGGGAATTTAATGAAAAAGAAACTAATAGTGTGGTTGGTAGTAATCATTAGCGTGGTTGGAGTAATATTTGGAGGAAAAAGAATGATAGATAAACAAAACTTGAGAATTGACATAGAAAAACAAAGGACAGCAGCCTCATCGGTGAAAGAGGTTTTATCAGGTTTGGAAGAGATAAAATTTTATGAAGCAGGGGGACATGTTAATGGCGCAGGGACTTGGCATGCTGGTGCAGAAGTAAAAATTAATGAGAAATGGTATGTAATTGACACCGTTGAAAATGGGGTGGCAATGATGAAATCAGGTTTTCCACAACAAAATATGCATGGAGGAACGAAGGGAGAAATAAAAGTAATATTTTCTGATAGTGAGGAGGAGATTTTAAAATGAGTAATGACAAACAAATTACTGGGAAGCAGTATGCTCGAATTGATGACAGGGTCTACGAAACAGATATTACCAAGAAAGATGACCCTGCTCTTTACAGAAAAGGTGATACATTCTATGAAAATGAAAATAATACTGGTCAACAATATCAAGTTATTAAAACAATCGATGCCAATGATCCCAATAACTCTAAAGGCTATGCGTCCAATGGTTTTCAGGCAATGGCGATAGCACCCGTTGCAAATGGTAAAGCAGATACATCGCAAATTATCATTGCCTATGCAGGAACGAACGCGAAAGATGGGAAAGATATCAGTACAGATGTGGAAAATGTGTTCGCAGGAAAACAAGACTTCACTGTCCGAACTGGTCTCAACTCCAGTCAAAAAATGGCTTCTCAGTTTACAAGTGCCAGTCAATTTTATGATGATGTCGCAAAGCAATATGGTGCAAATAACATTCAATCCATCACAGGTCATTCATTGGGTGGCGCGTTAGCCCAGAAAGTCGCAGCAAGCAATCAAAAACCTGCAGTTACTTTCTCAACGGCTGGTCCAGGAATGCAGCTTACACAAGCGGAGAAAGATTGGTTAAATGGTGCGGGGAAAAGTCAGGTTTTAAACTATGTGCATGCAGGGGATCAAATCACCAATATGACAGCCAGTAATTATGGCACTAAGATTGTTGCAATTGACTATGGAAATGGTTTTCCGTTCTCCGGTCATTATCTTCCATCTTATCATTTTGATAAAAATGGAGATTGTATCGTGAAAAAATCAAGTCGAGACAACGACACCCATAGTGGTCGTCTCACGATTTCACGAGGGGGTGGCTATTCAGGTGGTCAGTTTATCGCGTTAGATTCCGACCAAGTCAACGCCCTCGCGAGCACGATTTCAAGTAAGAGCAGCGATTACGCAAATCAGCTCATTGCAATCAATAATAGTATTGATCAAGAAATCGCCGATACATTGGCAGAGGTCAGGAGTTGGGCGATGGGGAAATTAAAGCAGTATAATTATTTGACGGCTGATGATGTGGATGAAATCTTGGCTAATTTCACGATTACGTATGACGCAGGTGCTGTGGCCAGCTCGAATCAAAAAATCAAGACTTTAGCGCAGAATTTGGCGCAAGTCTCGGCAGGTTTACAGACAGCGGCCAAAACCATGAGTAGCACAGATGACAGTCAGGCACAGGGATTTAAGGCACTTTCAAGTCCGACATCGAATCTTAAATATGGGTTTAAAAAATAGAAAGCAGGGATATAAAATGGCAGATTATAATATAGATTTAGTGGTGGCTAGGGCATCACAGAAACAGAACTTGTACCTTGATGTCAGTCTTCAGATGGGGACAGCAGCTTCTGAGCTAAAGTCAACAGTTTCTTCAACGTTTGATGCGCAGACGATAGATTTTTCGAATGCTATCTACGGATGGGGCGGCTCCGTTTATCACGGAATAAAAGGAGGAGCTTCAAAAAGTGCGAGTGGTGCACTCAATAGGCTGAGTACGATCAACGGATTAGATGACGGTGTCCTTTCCATCAAGGAGCAAGGCCAATGACTGATGTTAAAGTGTTGGCAATGGGCACCGTCGTCAAAATCGCTCAGGACTTAGAAAACGACTACATGGTCATTGCTCGAACAATTGTTAAAGAAAATGAGCAAAATAGTGTAAAATACATTCTTTTAAATCATCCTTACGGTGGAGATAGCAGTCATGATCCAGTGACAATTGACGAAAGAGATATTTCGGAAGTGATATTTGAAGGCTATTCAGATTCTAAAGATGAGGCGTATATTCAAGAGCTACTTTTAGAAGCGGAGCAGGCTGTTGAAGAAAAAAATGCAGGGAATGTAACGCAGACTCCTGCAGAAACTCAGTCAAAGATGGCTGCTCCTGTTATTGAGGAGCAGCCTGATGGCGATCCCTTTTACAAATTTCGAGAAAGTCATGTAGCTGATGAGAAAATCATCTGATTCTCACACTCGCTCTTTTCCACAAAAACTCTGGACGCGCTCTGAAATTGAACAGCTGCGCGTGCTTTCTGAACAAGGCGTGACCGAGAAAGAAATTGCGAAAAGCATGAAACGAAGTCTTGGGAGTGTTCGCGGAGAGAAGTATCAGATGCGTATTCGCTCAGGAAAGATGTGGACGCAGGCGTCACTCGAACAACTGAAATACCTTGTCCAAGAGGGAAAGTCGAATCAAGAAAGCGCGGTACTCATGGGGCGCACACGCAGTGCGATTCAACAAGCCAAATTTAAACTTGGCCTTGGCGATTATTCTGTCCGTAAATGGACGAAAAAAGAAGAAATAGAACTGCGGCAACTTGCTTTAGAGATGACGACGGCAGAGTTGGCACAACATTTTAATCGGGAGTGGACGGCTATTGATCGCAAATGTAAAAGTTTAGGTATTCGGACACAGTCTAAGCAAGTTGTGATATTGGGACCGTTTACCGAAGAGGAAGATACTTACATTATTACCCATTCATGGTATAGGACGAATTTACAATTGGCAGAAAAGTTGAGCCGTACAGAAGGTTCAATTAAGCAACGTAAAACAAGGTTGCGAAAACGAGGATTTCAGGTTGCGAGTTACACGGAGCGTGGCAGAAAATTCTCAAAATAGAAATGAGTGATGGCGTCCATGACAAAAACACAATCGTTTACCAAATACATCCGTCAACGGTTTTACAATGAGCTATTTAAGGCGCTCCAAGACGATGTTACCTCGCAGAAGGAACATGAATGCTCACTTTATGATATGGAAGTAAAATCAGTGCGCATCAATGACGAGGTGGGAATGAAACTCCATTTTGATGTCATTGTAGAGGCAACGTATCAGCTGACAGACGAGACAGAATCTCCAAGGCTTAAATGGTATCAGATTTTTTGTAGGGGTAACCTTGAAAAAGAACTGGCTGATTTTGAGGTTTTAAGCATTGAAGATTATCATGGCCGCAGAGAAATGCATCACCCATTATCTGATAAGCTGATTCCGATTATCAAAAAAGAAGAATTTGACACGCTTTCAGAGGATTTTTTGCGCGCGTATTATCCTGAAATGCTAGAGAAACCGCAGGCGCTGAATCCTTTCCGATTGGTGGAACGATTGAACTTAACGCTTTCCATGCGCCATTTGACGGAAGATGGCGTGATTTTTGGACAGATTTATTTTAAAGCGGCGACGGGGAAGTTTTATAGCGCGGATAAGAAACAAACCTATGAGCTCCCAGTAGAAGCTGGCACTATTTTTATTGACCCTGAGTCTTATGCGCTCCGTAATTTAGGTTCTGTCAATAATACGATTGTGCACGAGTGTGTGCATTGGGTGAAGCATCGCAAGGCTTTTGCGCTTAAGCGACTGCTGCAGGAGAATTTGGAGGAGCTTTCTTGTCAGGGCGCAAATGGTAAGGGAAGTTCTCAAAGCGAAGAGATGAGCTGGATGGAGTGGCAGGCAGCGCAGCTTGCGCCTCGAATCATGCTTCCAAGAGAAATGTTTAAACAAAAAGCAGAACAACTGATTCGTGAACAACGGGAAAAAACAGGACACGCAATATTAGAAGTGATTGGCACGGTCATTGATGCGCTCGCAGAGTTTTTTGGAGTGTCTCGTCTTTCTGCCAAAATTCGATTGGCAGATGTCGGTTATTCTGCTGCAGTGGGTGCGTTTGACTATATTGACGGAAAGTATTTACGTCCTTACACATTCAAGGCGGGAAGCCTTAAGCAAAATCAAACGTTTTCGATTAATCTATCAGATGCCGCGATGCTTCCTTTTATAAATCAGGACTTTGCGGACACGATTGCTTTTAGTCGTTATCTTTATGTAGAGTCTCATTTTGTCCTCAATACACCGACCTTTCTTGAAGACTTTCACGGCTGGTTAAGACTCACAGATTATGCGAGGCATCATATGGAGGAGTGTTGTCTTATTTTTGAACTTCATGCCAAAACGAAAAGTGGTGATCCACATTCTTTTGATGAATTTATTTTGAATCGTGATGAGAATGCTCCTTTTGAATTTGAGATTAAGTTTCATCAAGGCTACGAGAATACAGGTTCAGAGAAACAACGGGCTTATTTAGAGACAATCAGACACGAACAGATGGAAGTTTATAACTCTCTTACAAATGACTGGTGTGAGTGTCTGGAAAAAGTAAGGCATTGGCGGGAAATGACCTATCAAGAAATTGCGGATAAAATTTTGATGAATGAACGACAAGTTAGACGTATCTTTCATGGGCAAAGTGGGAAAATTGAAAGTTTGGTAAGCATCTGCTTAGCGCTGAAACTCCCTCCAGAAATTAGTGAGCATATTATTTCCCATTCTTCTTGTGCGCTCAATCTCACGAATACGGAGCATCAATGGTATCATTTTGTTTTAATGTATTACTATGGGAGAAATCTGGAAGAGACGCGCGCTTTTCTTCTGGAACATCATGCGCCATTATAAAAATGAACCTCAAGCGGACATCAAATGTCCGCTATTTTTGTTCCAAAAATAGCACTGTCCTCCCATTTTAAACATGTAAAGAATCTGAAGGCATCATGCGACTCGACTACGCCTCATGAGAATCTTAAGCGGACATCAAATGTCCGTTTTGAGTCATTGTGTCTGATTTATAATGATTCTAGCAGTTATTAAAGACTGTCAAAATAAATACAGACCTGAATTACGTAATAAGGGCTGGGAAACAAAAATGAATTTTGTTTGAACAAAGTTCTGATTGGCCCCCTTTTTCTTGTTGCGTTTTTTTGCGCTCAAATTTCGGTTGTATCCTTTTGTTTTCTTGCTCACGGTCAAAAGGACAAGAAATGAAGAACTTCAGAACAAAAAAATCAAATCGTGAGACTTACCGTTACTATTTTGTGACAGGAGATAGGAATGAAATTGAAGTAACTGATGACGTCATGGCTTCGGATATTGCTTTGCTTCATCAGTTTGATGATGAAGAGGTCAATGCAGAACATAAAACTAGATATCATGTGGCCTATTATCTGGAAGATTTTTTGAATGAGGATAAAGGAGCAGAAAATCATCCGATGCTGGTTGATAACAGACATCCGCTTGCGGAAATTCTTGACGGGGAGGATCAGGAGATGAGAGCACAATTATTTGAAGCCCTTCATCAGGCACTAGAAACTTTAACAGCCAAGCAAAAAATTGCCATTGAAAAAATTTTTTATCAAGATAAGACTCAACTTGAAATTGCTAGAGAGGAACACGTTGGAAGAACTGCTATTGAACAGCGATTAGAACAAGCGTTAAAAAAATTGAGAAAAAATTTTAAAAAAGATACTGTCATTTTGTCCGATTTTTCGGTTAATAAGTAGAGGGGTAAAAAATAAGAGGTTGAATTGACAACGTGAAATCATAAAAATTCCCTTGTCCTTGCTTCATTAATGAGTGGGAAGCCGACAGGTTCGAGTCCTGTGAGGGCATTCGCGTGCGCACGCAAAAAAATTGAAAGGAGGGTCTTATGCCACTGGAACAACTGGTCATGCAGGTAAAAATGGAACTCAAAAGCACAGGACGCTATGATATGCGAACCTTTGCTTTTATCCAGCACGATGAATATTGGGCTAAGAATCCGCAGCTTGTCGAGTTCTTTGTTTATGAACGGCCGAGCTTTAAAGAGCGTGGTTTTGTGCGCCTGCTTTACGACTTATCTACAGGCGACTGTCTTTGTGATGAGCGAAAGCCTCACAAGCAATGTAAGGCCAAGCGTATACTTGGCTACGAACGTCAAGGTGTCATCACGTTATTTCCTGTATAGGGATTTAGAATTGGAGATGAAAATGGTAAAAATCTTTGCGACCTTTGTGAATGGGAAACTCACAAAGATGAAAGAATTACCGACGAATCAAGACTTGCTCGAAGGAGAAGGCTTAACCAATTATAAAGCTCGCACGCTCTTGCGAGAAATTGATGAAACAGAAAAACGCACTCTCATGCTGGTCAGAGATAATTTTGAAGACTTGCGTGACTTTGTGCATCACAACATTTAAGAGGCTGTGCGAGTACCTGTAAAGCAAGTGAAACTTGTTGTCAGGTGCTTGTTGAGCCGTAGAGAAGGAGCCAATCATGGCAGAAATAACAACACTTGCCCTCAAACCTGAGTTTTTGGGGAAGGAAATTTTTATCAGTCGGGAGGTGCGGGATGTACCCGCACAGTCTCGATTTGGACAGACGACGGCGGGCTATCGGGAGTATGCGGCTTCAAGTAGCGTCCAACCCGCTTTTGTGATTCGGGTGGAGAAGATGAAGAATGCACCTAAGCCGACGCAGCGTGTACAGGTACGTTTACTTGATCCTAAGCTTTATTATACAACAGAGCGCAATGCGAATCGTCGGGCTTTGGACATTCCGATTGTACTCGCAGCCGCACTGGAATTTGCGGACGAAAAGGAGAAAAAATGACGACCAATTCCTTAAAAACAAACAATGACCTTTTCATAGAAGGTGAAGTTGACTTTGAAAAAACGCTTGGAAAATTACACTACCTGGATCGAAAAGAAGTCCCAGACTATCAAAATCTTGTCATCAATAGCGAGACGGGGGAGATTCTCTCGGGTGTTCAGCTGGATGAAAATACAGGGCGTATCATTGAGGGCACACTTCCTGAGGGCGTGGAGGCAGAAGTCCGTTCGCGTCCGATTGAGGGAACACTGCTTGCTTATGATCTGATTGTGGAGGCGGAAGCGTTTGGGAATCAGGTGGAAATTACCGTTCCTGCGACGACAAAGGTGGAGAGCTTAGTTTATAACCAAGAACTCCATCTTCTGGGGCTAAGTGCGCGTCACTGGTCGCGGACGACACGTCAATTAAATAATGGGCGGGTTAATTTCAGCCACACGCAGGGTTTCAAACTCCGCGCCGAAGGGATTCAGGAAGTCAAAGCCAAGGCTGAGAAGTGATGGCCTTAGTTTGAGGTGCTGAGATGAAAAAAGGACATCGTCTAAAGCTGTTAGACAACTATGACGTGGCACTTACCACAGGCATTTGCTTCGTGTTTTTGCTTTCTCCTTTTGCGCTTTACTGGCCGACATTTGTTGCTTTGCCTGAAACATATAAACTTAAAATCGGGCTTGGGAGTATCGGAGGCGTGAGTCTTGCGACGTTGGGCCTTTTGGTGGTTTTCTATCACTGGATTCCCTTTTTCAAGAACAAGCGGGACATTCGTTTGGTGCTGCGGTATCTTTTATCGAATAACTTCTATGAGACCGTTCGACGCAAAGACGGCAGAGGGGAAAAAATCAAATTGCCGCCAGTTTATGTCAAAAAGCTAGATTATGCGACGCTGGCGGTCACGGTCGAGATGGGCGGAAAACTCATGCGTGAGCTGGATAAACTCCCGACGGACTTGGAAAAGCTGTTCTTTGCGGACTTCAAGGAGCGTAATGATTTCAGGGAACATCGACTGTTTTCCAAACACGCTTATACGCAGTTTATCTTTTCAGATAATAAGGAAGCGCAACGTCTCCCCATCTCAGAGCTGGCTTACGACATGAAAAAGGGCGTTCGTCTGATGGACGGAGAGTATTGGGACTTCGTTCATAACCCCCACCTCTTGGTCGCAGGCGGAACAGGGGGCGGAAAGACCATTTTCTTACTGGCTCTGCTTAAAGTTTTGGCGAGTTTCTCTTTGCTTGAAATTTGTGATCCGAAGAAGTCCGACCTGTCAGTGCTAGATAATTTCAAGGTTTTTAAGGGGCATGTTTACTCTGAGATTGAGGACATCATGAGCTGCTTACAGTCAGCGGTGGTGTTTATGGATGACCGCTATCGTCAGATGGGGCTGGATTCAGAGCACCCTGAGGACGTGAAGATTGGGAATAACTACCAAAGTTATGGCTTGCCGCCTCAATTTATCGTCATAGATGAATGGACGGCGTTTATTGCGTCTTTGGATATCCGAAAGGCAAGTAGCATGGACGATTTGATGGCGCAGTTGATTCTTAAAGGACGACAAGCAGGCGTCTTTTTGATTGTCGCGATGCAGCGTCCTGATGCGGAGTATCTCTCCGGGAATCTCCGAGATAACATGATGGCGCGCCTTTCTCTCGGGAAACTCTCGAAATCTGGTTATCGCATGATTTTTGGGCAGGATTATGAAGACAAAAATTATTTGTATATCAAGTCGAAAATCGGACGCGGTTATGCGGCGTTAGATGGCGGAATGCCCAGTGAGTTTTTTAGTCCGTTGATTCCTTTTGATCAAGGCTTTAGCTTTGAGAGCGTCTTTCTTCAGATGGCACCCCTCAAAGTACAGGAGAGGAAAAAGAAAGTTGAACAGGCAGAAATGCCAGTAGACGTGGGCGAGAAGCTCCACACGACGTCTGATTTGGCGCAACGTCTTCAGTTATCGGTGAGCACCATAGCGCGGATCGGTCAGTATTTGGAAGCTTCAGGCTATGCCTTTACAGAAGCAAGAGGACGTTATAATGATTTGGATGCGGCGACTTTTCGAGCTGTTAGTGACTGGAAAAAGGCGCATCCCACGCAGAACTGGAAAGAGGCCGCTGAGGCGGTCTCAACATTAGAAAAGGAAGAATAAGATGTACGGAAAAATTAAAGAACAGATACTCGCAGTGCGCGACACAGGGCGCACGAATATGTTTGACACGGCTACCGTTCAACAGATTGCGAGTGCGATGGCCTTTCATGAGCTAGTCATTTTTATCGAAGACAATAAAAAAGAATACGCCGATTTTATCATGACAGGGAAGTTTGAGGGGGACTAATCATGTGGTCAAGTGGAACACTTGAGATTGATGGGGTAATGCTCACTTATGAAGTGAAACACTTTGAATTTGGCAGCCAATATGGGATTGATGAGGGGCGAATTTCCAAGTTAAGTATTCGGATTAAGGGCAAGGAAGTGCTCCATTATGAGCGCGGCTGGGACCTTCGACCTAAAGAACAAGTGGCTAAAGTGGCGCTTGCACAACTTCTAAAATTATATAACTGAAAAGGAAATCAGAATGAAAAAAAGAAAAGGGAATGTCTTTGAATTTGGCATTTTTTACCAAGCGATTGAAGAAGATATTCCAATCTACATTGATAAAGACTCGGTTAAAGTGATTAAATTTATTGAGAATGACATCAATTTTGCCCATTCTCGAGTATGGGTGGGCGCATTTGTGGATTTTAAACGCTATCCGATGGATTCGGGTTATTGTGAAGCCCTTTATCGTTATGATGGGAAAAACTTAAAAGCCTGGTTTGATTGTGATTTAGAAAAAGATGCCGAGACGGTTTATCAGGATTTCTGTCATCGCAGGCTTCACTCCAATCAGGACAAAGTAGACGATGAGGGAGCACAGTAAATGAAGGGGACAAGAATAAAATGGGACAACAGGTCACGATGATTTGGAATTATAGCCAAAGTGTTTTGCAGGAGAGTCTGGAGTTGAAAACGATGCTCGATCAGCTTTACGACGTCAAAGAAGGGCGCTCCTTGAATGGCAAGGTTCGAACAGAACTTCAAGAGACACTTTCAGAAACGTTAAAGGTACTTCAAAGCGTTGCCCACAAGATTGGATCCTAAATAGCCACTGCTTGAGGCAGACAAGGGGCACTGTGCGGCGGGCAATGCCATAAGCCGCCTGTGCGCCTTGCGCCCAAGCAGGCGGGGCGAGCCTGCTCGCCCCGCTGGCCTTTATACCCCGAGTGTTAAACAAGGGGTATTCCATGTCTCCTTGGCTTCAATTCCTTACAACGCTTGACGTGAGGCGGGAGACAGGGCAGAAAAAATAGAAAAAGAGAGGCAATTACCCATAAATTTAAAGGAAATACGGCAGAGTTACGGCTTTAGCCTGCAGCTTATGGCCAACGTATTAGGAATTAGTAAGGGCTACTACTGCAAATTAGAAAATGGGACTAAGGAAGTGACACCAGAAGTGGAGGCCAAGATTCGCGAACGGCTTTTTTTCAAGCGCCAAGAGCACTCTCTTTTAGTCGCCAGTTTTGACTGGGTCAGCCTGCATTTTAGGACGACAGACATTGAAACAGTTGTCAAGCAGATTTTGAAACTTGACCTGTCAGAATTTAGTTTGGAAAATTATGCGCGCTATCAGTATCCTGTGATGTATCGCTATGGTGCGCTCAATCTTTATGTGGATGCGGCCAATTCAGAACATGGGGTCTTGATTGAGTGCTCAGGTATGGCCTGTCGGGAGCTGGAACAGATTCTCAAAGACCAAGGGCGAGACTGGTATGAGTTGTTTAATGATTGCTTGGTCTTTGAAGAAGTCTTACGGGCACGCTCTGTCATGGACTTGCCTGTGGATGAGGCAGTTGACGCCCCTACTGAAAAGGCGCAACTCCAAGCGCCTTTTAATGTGACCCGCTTGGATTTAGCGCTGGATGAGTTTTATTCTGAGGCTGGAAACTATCACTTGCTGGACTTGTTTGCGCGCTTCCATGCGGGCTTAATTTCAACACGTAAGCGGAGCTACTCTAGTCAGATGGGCGGGAAATACACCAAAGCAGGCTTATATAATGACGGCTTGACCTTGTATCTTGGGAGTCCACAGAGTACGCCCTTTTTTAGATTCTATGAAAAAGATGCGGAACGCGCGAAGGCGCTTGGGACGTCGCTGGATACGATTCACGATGTCACTGGCTTCAAAAATCGCTACGAGGTGGTGTTGCGTGGCGAGAAGTCAGATGGCTTTATTCGGCGTTATGTGCTGGAGTATTTTGACTTGGCGCAACAGGCGGTGGGGATCATTAACGCCAACTTGGTGGTCTTTTCGGACTTTCAAGGGCATCTCGATGAGGACTGGTACACGCTTATGAATAGTCGGGAGGCTTATCAGTTTGTGATGACCCCCAAAGTGATGGACGTGACGAAAACATGGACATGGGCAGAAAAAGTCGTCTTTCCGACCATGGCTTTCTTGAAGAAAGAGAATAAGCGCAAGTTTTTTGAAATGTTGGGGGATGCTAAAATCTCGAAACGCTATGCGGATTATCTGAAATTAAAGGAGGAGGCCGAACATCAACAACGCAGTCAGAGAAAAAATAAAACTAGCGGCGCAAGATGAGATTTACCTCTCGACACTTGTCGTCTGGGAAGACCTGAAAAAAGGGCAGCTTATTTGTTTAGGGCAAACCCAAGATGGCAAAGTCGGGAAGTGGGCGCTCGCAGATGAAAACGGAGATTTGACTCAATCATGGCAGGTATTGACTCCCAAGGTATTATTTTCCCTTGTTCGCTTAGAAGCTACTCAACGAAAGTTCCTGAAATCAGGGACTTTTTCTTTTCAGTTGAAAGACGTTCAGGGCAAGGCCAGTTTAGAATGTTGGGGAGTCGGGAAGCATCACTTGCTTTATCGGTCTTTGTGGCGATTGACAGGGGTTTGTCTGTTTGAATGGTCTGCCTTTCTTCCCACCCAAGCGAATGAGAAAGCTCGTCAAAAAGACTGGGAAATTTATGGCATTTGTAAATCACTCAATGGCAGCTGGCAATGAAAGGAGGAGCTTATCAAAAAAATCAAAAAAATCGAAAAAATCGGAAAAAATCACTCACTTTTAAAGGCAAAAGCCAATAAAAATGATGAATTTTACACGCAGTACGCAGACATTGAGGCAGAGCTGTCGCATTATGATACTTTTTTGCAGGGGAAAAGCATCTATTTACCTTGCGATAATCCGTATCAGTCGCAGTTTTTCACCTACTTTGTGCGGCAGTTTAATCGCTTGGGTCTAAAACAGCTCATTGCGACTTGTTATGATACCGCGTTTAGTCAGTTGTCTTTGTTTGAGGACTATGATGACAGCGGGGCTTTGATTTCAAAACCTAAGGCGGCTTATAAGGTGGTAATTAACGAAGTCAAGGCGGGACAGACGATTCAAGAGTTGGTCAAGTCTCGTGTCAATACGTTGACGTTACTTAATGGGAACGGAGATTTTGCCTCCGCAGAATGTGTGGCTCTGATGAAGCAGGCGGATGTGGTGGTTACCAATCCGCCTTTTTCGTTGTTTCGCGTTCTCTTGCACCTTTTGAGAGCCCTAGAGAAAGACTATGTGCTTTTAGGACCGTCTCAAGGGATTACCTATGCGGAAGCTTTTCAAATGTTTCAGCTGGGTGAGCTTTATTTGGGGTTCACGCCTTTTTCAAGTTCGCTCAAATTTGAGGTGCCAAGAGGAAGTCCTTATGACATGGTAAGGGAGGGAAAATTTTATAAAGCAGTCCCGATTGCTTGGGTCACAAGTTTTAAACTTGACATCAGGCCGCCTCGTCTGAGCTTGAAAGCGGTGTTCGACCCGAAGCTTTATCTCACGTTGGATGGGAATGAGGCCATTCTCAATGTGGATGCGCTCGCAGAAATTCCCAAAGATTATTTTGGAAAGCTTGCGGTTCCCATTACTTTCTTGAAATTCTGGAATCGTGAAGACTTTCGGATTTTGGGGCAAATTGAGAAAGCCTGTGTGGGCGGACAAGAAAAGTTTACGCGTCTGCTCATTCAGCGCATAAAAAAATAAAGGAAAAAGGAAAAAATATGGAAAATAAACAAAAACTACAAAAATTACTGCTAGCCGAACAAGCCGATCTTCAAAAAGTCGTGGCGCTACAGGTTCCTGACTTTGAAGCGGGACAGGAATTGGGCCGTTTGATTAAGGGCGATTCGGACTTGTCAGATTCTCAGACTTTTTTAAATATTAAAAATTATGGGACGAGAGTGGCGTTGTCATTGCGCGATGCGAAGGCGAGTGCGAAAAAAGCCTTAGAAGCGGTAGATGAGGCCCTCGTTCGGGTAGGAAAATGAGGAGGAAAAAGATGACAGAGTCCAAAATGGGAGGGTTTAGGCAATGGAAAAAGGGGAAGCATTGGCTTTATGGGGCGAGTGTCTTACTTGCCCTGACAGGTACGGTGTTGCTTACGCTCAGTCTGAGCATGCCAGTTATCGCGGTGACGAATGGTAACATTGTGCTCTACAACGGGATCATTACCAATACGGGTGCCGTCGAGGCAGGCAATCCGCAGGGGCGCGTCTTTTGTATTGATGTCGCGACCTCGCTGGAGTCGGGTGCCACATCGAATTTATCAGAGACAGGCGCAAGCGCTGCGGGACTCACATGGGCGATGCTAAATGCGACACAACGAGCACAGATTCAGACGATTGGCTGGCTGGCCTTTAATAATGCGCGCTCCAGTGCGGCGAGTGATAATAATCTGTATCTGGCGGCGCAAGAACTGATTTGGGATGTGACAACCGGACATGGTCTGCCAAGTAAAGCAAGCGAGAGTTTTTACGGCGCAGGTCACATGGACGTACCAGAGGACGAGGCCTGGTATGAAGGAACGCCGAACTATGTCCCCGCGATGATGATGGCGGACATGGATTTTCTGTTGGTACAATATCAGAATTTCTTGAAAGTTCCACAATTTAGCACGAACACTCAAACGCTTCCTTTAGGAAAGAGCGCCACGTTTACAGATGCGAATCAAGTCTTAGGACATTACGCCTCACTTCAAGCGACGAATGGACTGAAGGTCTCTGTTTCTGGAAATATTTTGACGGTTACGCCAACCCAAGCAGGGACAGGTACGGTGTCCTTGTCTAATGGCGGGGTGTCTGAAACAGACGGCACCGCAAACTCAGGCGGGGTTCATGTCTGGTTTACCAATGATCCCGACGGGAAAGCAGGCCAGAACTTGATTTTTGCGGAGAAAGCACCGAATCAAAGCGTGCAAGTGAGCGTGACAGCAGTTCCACCTGCGATTGAAACAGAGGCGAGTGATGGTTCAGACGGCGATCATAAGCTCGGTGTTGGGACGATTATGGCTCAGGATACAAGCAAAATAAAAAATCTGGTGGCAGGAAACTACACGGAGGTGACGCATTGGGTGGAAGCTGAGACAGGGACTGCCTTGATTGTCAATGGGAAGCCCTTAGTTACGACCCAAGATTTCACATCTATTGGGAATGGGGAAGACCAAGTAACCTCAAAAGTTCAGTTTACGGATGCGGCGCTTCAAGGCAAGAGTATCACGGCCGAGGAGTTTGTTTATCCCAAAGGGAAAATCTCGGGCGTTCCTGTCGTTTTTGAGGATCATTACAAAGGGAATGCGTCTCAGAGTTTGACGATTTCCAAAGGCGAGGGAGAAACTCAGGTAGAAAAAGCCCTTCTTGCGACAGGGAAAGTCACTTTCTCGGATCACTACAGCGGTTCTGGCTTTGAAGCAGGGCAAAAAGTCGTGGTGAAAGTCGATTCTGTTTTTGATCATACGTTAAATAAGGAAGTGCCCGCAAGCGGGAACTCAACGTTTACGGCAGATAAAAACGGCCATGTGTCAGGAACTATTCAGGTCACACTTGATGCGACAAAACTTGCAGGAGATGATGTGACCGTTTTTGAATCGACTTGGGTTGACAGTCAGTTGGTCTTTCAACTCCACGACAAGGCGGCTGTAGCTGAGACCGTTCAGGTTTCCTCGCCCGCACCCACTTCGTCATCAGCGCCAGCAATCCCAAGCACGCCTTCCTCCAGCAGCAATCCTAAGTCTTCCACACCTCCAACAGCCCCTCTTCCCCATACAGGCGATCGCGCGACTGGCTTTCTTGTCTGGGTGGGCACGGGACTTCTTGCGTTTGGCGTTGGGCTTGTGGAGCGTCATCATGTGGCCGCTTTGTTTACTTATCTGGTCTCAAAAGTCAGAAGAAAGTAGGCGAAAGATGAAAAAACGGATTTACACGCTTGCGGGAGAGCTTGGGTGTTCCAATCAAGCGCTTTTAGAGGTGGCACAGTCGCTTGGCTTTGCGGTTTCAAGTGTCTCAAGCAGCTTGTCGGAAGCTGAGGAGGCTAAACTTTTAGCGGCTCTATCTCCTCGAAAGTCAAAATCTGAAAAGCCGCCTGTCAAGGCGGTCTATAAAAAAGCGATTCCCCAAAATTCCAGAAAGCAAAGGGATCCCAAAATTCCTGCTAAAAAGCGGCCACCTGCTTCAACGGTCAAGACTTTTACGGCACGTTATGAGAAAAAGCCCAAGAAAAAATCTGCGCCCCCTCAGGTAAAGACCATTTCACCGCAAAAAGCGAATCGGCTTTTCGTTTTTGGCTTATTTGTCTTGACGGCCATTCTTATGGGCTTGGGTGGTCTGGGGATTGCCTCAGATCTACGGATGAATCAACTGGTGAAAGATACAAACCAAGCGATTCAGACGTTGAATCAAGACAATCAGAATCAAAATCAGGCAATTAAACAGCTTGAACAAGGCGTCAAGCGATGAAGCCAGTGATTTGGGCTTTGTTTGATTCGGGAAACGGCTGTTATAAGCAGGCGGTAGAGGCTTATTTCAAGGAAGAGTTTGAAATCTTCTCGATTGGCTTGGATCGGGAAAATAAGCATGACCATTTTATTTCGCTTGATTTAGCGGATGATGGGGAGCTTTTTGGAACGTCAGAGTTATTTGCGACCTTGGATCAGCTTCCAACGCCTCAGATACTTTTGGCTTCTCCGCCGTGTGAGAGCTGGAGCATTGCGACAGCTATTCGTGACGGCTCCATTTATTGGAAGCGCCCTGTGGTAAGAAATCTCTTTGGGGAGAGTCGGACAGATGATTTCGCTTTGGTAACCAAGCGAGAGTTTTACAAAAAGACGCTATCTTGGGTTTCCCAGCCCGATTACACACGGACGCTCTTTTCACGCATCAATGGCGAATTGTGTGCGGTGAACACGGTGCGGCTTATTGAACGCTATCGCCCGAAAATCTTTGTCATAGAGAACCCCGCTTCTGGCAAGCTGTGGCGCTATTATCGCCATGTCTTGAATTTTTCGGGGATTAGAAATATCGTCTGTTATAACGATTATGATGAGGCTTTCTCGCAGAAGCCGACTTGTTTTTACTCCAATTTGAATTTGAACTTGAAGGTGGCGCAGTATAAACCAGCGGCCTTTACCATTGGCAGAAGTCAAAAAGCAAAAGCGCGCGGGCAAAAAGTCATTTCAGGTTATAACAAGCGAAGCGATATTCCCTTGACTTTGATTCAAGACATCTTGAGTCATTGCCTGATTTATTTAGAAAAAATAAAAGAAAGGAACTGAGTTCGCTCTCCTAGAAGCTAGGAAAAAAGATAAAACGGAACCTGTCCTATGGACAGAACCTCTCGGCTTCTCATTGTTTTTAAGAAGCCGACCTTAAACTGTCTCCCAGACAGTTTAAGTCCTATTTTTCTACGCTTCTGTGAAGTCGAGCTCATCTTAATTATGAACGCAGGAGATATTATTACACAGATTCAACATCAAGCGCCCAACATCATCGCGATTGTGGCCGCGGCTTATATGTTTGCGCATTGGAAGGCGGGCAAATGGGTGGATATTCTCTCCACCTTTTTGATTGCGGTGGTGATTTATTGTTTAGCTACTGGACAGAACGTTTGGACATTTGGTCTTGCGCTCTTGAATGCCATTTTAGGTGTTTTTGGTTGGCATATCGGATAGGAAGGGAACAATGGCACATTATTATGATTATGCGGTGGGGCTTGATACGCCTTACTGGATACAGGAGTTCTCGGCACGTGGGAAAGTTTATTTTCGCTTTCAGACACCGAAGTCCGTCCCCTTTTTTGCGGTTTTCTTAGGCGTCTTTTTTGTGATGCTGGTCTTTTTTCTCCAGCCAATCGCATTCCTTGCGAAATACACGTTAGGGGCACCGTGGATTCTCTTTTTCTACCTGCCACTAAAAGCAGGGAAGCGCTATGTGGAGGATACACCTGACGGGAAAAAATTACATTTCTATCTTTTAGGCCTACTCCAATTTTTTAAGGATTTTACACTCGATAAGCGGCTGATTTATCAGGAGGAGCGCCGACAGCCTGTGATGGAGAAGCTGGTTTTTGAGAAAACCAGATTGTAAGGAATGGATGAGAACAATGGAAATTAAAATTTGTTTAGCCGATTCGCGCTATCCGAAACAGGGTCGCTGGTTTATCTTACCGAGTCGGGAAGCGGAACAGCTGGAGAAAGAAATGCGGGGGCGCAAGTTAGACCCTGTCATTTCAGAAATTGTGAGTGATTTTCCGCTGGGAAATCTTCTGGAAAAGAAGGCACTCGTACAAATGAATCAAGCGGTGACAGGCCTTTTGGCTCTTCCTCCTTTGATTTTGGATGATTTGGATTTGTTTTTGGCCTATGAATCCTTAGAGGAGCTGGTCGAAAGCGAGGGTTCCCATTTCAAGTTTCATGAAGGAAGTACACTTGAAGAAGTGGCGGAAGATCTGGTCGCTTCAGGTGAGATTGCGGAGTTCTGGAGCGAGGGAGAGCTTCTTGATTATTTAGATTATGCGGCCTTAGGCCGTGACCTTCCCATGTTTCATCCCTTTTTTGAAGGGACGGACGGCATGATTGAATATAGAAAATAAGAGGTAGATATGGAATTAAAAGTATTACTGACAACAAGTGGGCACGCTAAAACGGGACAATGGTTTGACCTTCCCAGTCAAGAATTTGAACGGCGGATCCGCTGGCTCACGGAAAACGGCATTGAGGCGAGTGTCGTCGAGTTTATGGGAGATATTCCGTCGCCTCTTTTAGCGCATTACAAGGTTTCAGAACTGAACAAAATTGCTCAGGGGCTGGAAGATTTGCCTGATGACGTCATTCAAAATCTCCCTTTATTCCTAGAGTATGAAACACTCGATGAATTGATTGAAAGCGAAGGGGAACATTTTATTTATCATGAAGAGACTACCATGCGGGAGGTTGCCAGAGAGATGGTGCGAACGGGAGAGATTGAGCCCTTTATTGCCCTCTCTGACTTGATGAATGACTATGTGGATTATGGGGCTGTGGCCCATGACCTAGAGGATCTCCACCCTTACTTCTTTCAACTTTCCAGCGGAGAAATTGTGCAGTATGACAAATAGAGGGAGGCGTCAATGCTCTTAGAGTATCCAATTGAGCGGATTCATGGCAATCTGGCGCTCACAAAAACGCATGAAGGCTTGGCTTTTTATCGTCTGGCTTCTTTTTCGACTTCTGTGGTGGATGTCGAAGAGCGCATCAAAATACAAAAAGTCATTGAACAGACGATTCGTAAGTTAGAGAAGCATGTTACTTTTGAAGTGTCACTCGTGCCACGGGACTATCTCTTGAAAGAAAAGATGGACGCGATGAAACGCACGCTTTATCCTGCGTTTCAGGAGCTAGGCGATCAGACACTGGATGAGGTCACAGCGCGCCTCACGCGTGAAATGGAAATTCCTTATCAGTATGAGTGGCTGCTCGCTGTTTTTCTTCCTCAAAGCTCGGAGGGTCTGAGGAGTTTTGGGGAAGTCGTCCAACAAAAAGTGAGCAAAAAAGCTGAGCAGCTGATGGACTTATTGGGGCGTCAGCTCAAAGTACCCGACACCTGGTGGGAAGATTACGCGCGCCGAGAAATCGCCCTTTATCAGCTCTTGCAGGGCTTAAAACCCATTCGGCTGAATGAGCGTCAGCTCTTTTATCATCAACGCCTGCAATTTCTGCCCTATATTCCGCATGCTTATGAGGCCGTGCTTGCAGGGCGTAGCGTATCTAATGTGACAGACACGATGATTTATCCGAACCAGTTGGGTGAATTGAAGTTTGTCAGTGAGTACGGCACAAGCTACCTGAGCATCTTACCCCTAGGAAAGTCAAACGGGATTTTAGATCATAATTTTATCGCTGAGAAGATTCAGAGTTTCAACTTTCCTGTGGGCTTGAAAATGAAAGTCCGCTTTCCAGAACTCTCGGGTGCCTTGGGCTATAAGACACGACTGAATCAAGCCTTTGTCCGCTCCAAGAATATTGTAGGGGAGGCCAATCGCTCAGGCAATGTGGTCTATGACCGTATCGTGACAGGGCGAGAAGGTCTCGTTCAACTCGCCAAAGATATTGAAGCGAAAGAGCCCATTTTAGAGGTTGGGCTTTTTCTCTTGGTCGCAGGTTCTACGCAAGAACAATTGCGTCTTCGCGTCCAGACGGTTTTGAATGTCTTTGACACAGCCCAGATTGAGGTTTCGCGCGCGCGTTTTGATCAGCCCACTCTTTTTCAGAGCCTGCTTTATGGACAGAAACTGTCGCAGACCACCCGCTTTTGGCAACATACCTCAAACGCAGGTGGCTTTGCGCAGTATCTGCCCTTTACGACGCACCGTTCAGGCTCGAACTCAGGCTTTTACTTGGGGCGCATTGATAACAACTATGGGCGCTGGGACACTTTGAAAACGGCGCTTGCCGCCTCGCGCTTCTTGGTGCAGTATACGCCGATGCTTGCGAATAAAGAGGCGATCGCTGAGAAAGTCACCAAGAACCTTTTGACCTTGATTACAGGCGAGACGGGGTCAGGCAAGACGGTCCTCGCGCTCTTGATTTTTGTTCAGTCGCTCCTCACCACGATTAAGAGCCTGTATGTCGATCCGAAACACACCTTGAGACAACAATTTCTCTCGGTGGCACGAGAACCCAAGTGGGTCAAAGAGAATCCACTTCTTGCCAAGGCTATTCAGAGTATTAATTTTGTGACCTTGAATGCGAAAGATAAAGGGAATATGGGAGTGCTTGATCCGATTGTTTTCCTAGAGGCTGAGGACGCACAGGAAGTCGCCAAAAATATGCTTTTGTATCTGGGCGGCAAGGAATGGACGCTAGAGCAGCGCACAGCCATTTCACGAGCAGTTAAAGCGACAATTGCGCGCCGTCAAGCGGGTGAAATTGTGGGCATGAAACAAGTCCTTGAAGCTTTGCTTGAAAGTAAAGAAAAGATGAGCCGCATTGCGGGCGAAGCACTCTTTGAGATGCTGGACGGGTCGTTACTTTCTCTCGCTTTCTCAGACGGGACGGCAGGCGGGATTGATTTTAACCAACACGCGACGGTACTTGAAGTCGCCGACTTAGAATTGCCCGATGAAGATACGGTGGATTTGAACGAAGACGAGAAAAACTCGGTGGCGCTCATGATGGTGCTCTCAACTTTTTGTAAGCGATTCGGGGAGCGGGATCGAAACGAAGAGACGATTGAGTTCTTTGATGAGGTCTGGGTGCTTTTGAAATCAAAAGAAGGACAAAAAGTCATCAAATCCATGCGTCGTGTCGGACGCTCCGACAGTAATAAATTGGTGCTTATCACGCAGTCCGTGAATGATGTGGACTTGACGGATGACACGACGGGTGCTGGCGAGCGCTTTACCTTTTATGAGCGAGGTGAGGAAGATAAGATTTTAGACAGTCTGAAATTAGAACGCAACGATTTCAACCGCAACTGGCTGCGCCATATGAATGCGGGGCAGTGTGTGTATAGTGATGTTTTTGGGCACAGGCATCGGCTCTCGATTGACGTCCCCGAGGCTTGGTTAGAACTTTTCAGTCCTGAAGTGGACACCATGCAGTCGAAGCTAGAAAAAGCCAGTCAGGAAAGGTAGGGGCACATGGACACATACAAAGTCTTTCTTTACAAGTGTGATCCCACCAATATCTCAGGCGATATTGCGACGGCCTTGTGGGCGCTCTTGGTGCAACTTCCTTTCAATGTTTTCAGCTTTATTCTTCAGTTATTGGTTTATGTTTTGAAAGTCTTGAATTTGGGGAATCTTTTATTAGGACTTCAAAATTCTATGATAGGCACGTCAAAAACTGTCTTTCTCTCGCTCATTGGCGGGCGTTATGGCACAGTTGGCAACAGCTCACTTGTGGGGCTTGGGGTAGTTCTCATGGCCGGTTACTTACTCTATCAATTTACCAACGGGAAAGGACACTTCATCTCAAGCCTCTTGCATTTTATCACGGTCTTTGCCTTAGTCTTCTTTTACTTTGGTAATTTCTCAGGGGGAAGCGTCCCATCTGAATCAGGCGGAGAATTTCTCTTTCAAACGGTACAAAAGGTGACGGCGGATGCGCAGTCAGAAATCACGACAGCTCTGAATCCAACGATCGGCTCTAATGATCCCACTACCGTTTTTACCAGCTATTTGAAAGATACCGCAAATACCCTCAATACAGGCAATACCGACGGGAAACTCTCAGATGGCTCGACCTTTGATTATGGGAAAGCTGCGGGAAGTGATGGGGATGCTTATATTGGAGACATTGGGCAAGAGGATAAATATGTTCAAGCCAACAACGATGTATTGGTTC
>JAIRUS010000069.1 GCA_031254295.1 Streptococcaceae bacterium
CTGTAATTATGGGGTTTTGTTTGAATTGGATGCCAGGCTCCTACTATCTGGGTATGCATCATCAACTCAAATCAATTGAGTTAGAGCCCGAGAATTTAGATAGCAAGAAAATGTTAATGTTTTATTTTGAAGTTCCAGAACGTCCTTTGTCAATTGAAAAGGCACGCTTTTATGCAAATCAAATTCTTGAAATTGACCCAGAATACGAATCTGCTCATCGTGTTCTGACTATGATAAAAACGATGGAAGAGCGGAATGAGAACTGATAAAAATTAGAAGAAATAGGCTAAGCGGTGAATTTTATCTTTAAAAAACGAAGAAACATAAATTCATGCGCTCAGCTTAGGCTTGCCAGTCGATCTCGTTCAAGCCAACGTTCGCGAAGCTTGGGGAAAACTTGGCGAAATTATTGGCGACAATGCACCTGATGAACTGATTACTCAGCTCTTTACGCGATTCTGCCTTGGAAAATAGTAAAAACTGTCAAATCCGACAGTTTTTGTTTACTAAATTATAGACCAAGCGAAGCACGTAGACCAAAGTGATTGGTAACAAGCGCTATGAGGGCAAAAATTGCGAAGGCCGTGATGGCGACCATAGCCAGCCACTCAAGTCTTGAAATTTTAAGTTTGTGTTCACGACGTGCAACATAATAGAGGGCAAAGCCAAATGCATAGAGAATTGACGTCAACCAGATAAATTGCCAACCACTCATATAAAGCCCGAAAATCTGGAAGACCACCGCAATCAAACCAAACACACTAATAGATAAACGCTTTTTCTGAATACCCAACTTTAGACTGTAAAGCCCAACCAAGGCGTAACAAATCATGATAGCCGCCGTACAGAGATTGACAAATACCATGTAGGCATTGCTGAAAAAATAAGTCACAATAATAAAAACTTGAACAATAACTTCTGTCAACCATAGAGAGTTACTTGGTGCATTATATTTATTTCGCTTATCAAACCAGCTTGATAAAAGTTTCTGCTCTGACAGTTGGGAAGTCGCCTCAACAGGCAGCATCGTCCAAGCCAACCAAGCTCCAATCAGGGAAATCATAAGACCAATTGCCATGACGCTCCCACCCCAGCCACCAACCATATGCTTCATCAGATAAACAAAGCCTGGTGTTTGCAACTTCGCCAAAGTCGCTTGATCCAGATAACCAAATGGTAAAAGCGACAAGAGAATATAAATGGCAAGCAAAATCGTTACGCCTAAGACACTCGCGCGTCCTGCATCAGATTTTTTCTTTGCCCGGTTTGCCATCATGGCAGCACCCTCAATCCCGACGAAAAGCCAGACCATGACCATAAGTGAGCTTTTCACTTGTGTCACAAGACCCGACGCTGTTAGCTTTCCACTGACCGATACAACGCCTGCAGCATTTGTCACGATATTTCCCCAGAAATGAGCCGTAAAAATACCAAAACGAAAACTAATCGCGGCGGTCACTATCAGTAGGCCAAGCGGAACAAGCTTCGCAATCAAAACAATCGCATTGATGAAAGCGGCTGTTTCTACACCAAACACAACAATCACAGTCATTCCCAACGAAATGATGGACACAATCAAGATTGACAATAAAGTCAACGAACCTTTTTCTGTTTGAAAACCTGGCAGAAAATAGGCGGTCGTCTGCATCAATAAAACTGCAAAAGCAATATTACCAAACCAACTTGACAAATAATAGCCCCAGCCACTCAAGAAACCAACAAAATCTCCAAAGCCTGCACGCGCATAATCAGACAAGCCATTTAACTCTGGCTTATGTAGAACCAGATGATTCAGACACAGCACCAGAGCCACAATCCCAATACCTACAAGAATCCAACTGATAATGACCCCTGCTGGGCTTGCAGCCGTAGCTAATGAATTTGCGACATTGAAAACACCACCTCCAATGGCAGAACTCACAATAACGGCAACAAGCGAAAAGAGACTGATTCCCTTTTGTTTTTCCTTCATATTTTCCAAACTCTCAGTCTATTATAGATTTATATTGATAACGACACTTTGAAAATATATTCTATCATAAATTTTTATTAATTTCACTGCATAATCATACATATTTTTATCGTTTATTCTCACTATCGCTACTCTATTACTAGAATTAGACTTTTCAAAGCATTCATTCTATACTAAAAATTTATGCAAACTCTCGTAAAAATTCAGATAAAAGTCGTAAACCTGTATGCAAGGTCTCCTCATCTGTACAATAGCCGATACGTGCATAACCCGGTAAGTCAAAACGATTCCCTGGAATAATCAACACACCTTTTTCTTTCAGCAACTGCTCTGCAAACTCTTCCGTACGCTCTGGGACAAGTTCATTAAACTTAACAAAGCTGACCGATACCATATCTGGGTAAACCATTGAAACAAGCGGCTCATGTTCTACCCAGTCTTTCAAAATAGCAAGATTTTTGGAAATAATGCCACGGGCGCGGTCAAGCACTTGGTTTTTATGCTTTAGAACCAATGCAGCGAGTGCATCATCAAAAAGCCCTGTACAAATCATCGTATAATCACGAATCTTACGGATTTCATCTGCAAACTGATCGTCTGGCGTCGCCAGCCACCCAACCCGAATCCCCGGAACTGAATAAGTCTTTGAGATAGAATTTGTAGAAATACCTTTCTCATAAAGATCCACAATCGGAGCGTAATCTGTATCTGGATTTAACGGACGATAGACCTCGTCTGATAAAATATAAGCTCCGACCCCACGGGCAATTTTGACAACTTCTTCCAGAAAAGTTCTATCTAAAATGGCACCTGTTGGTTGCGCTGCGTTATTCAGACAAATTAGTTTTGTGTTTGGTCTGATCAGGGCACGCAACTCGTCGAGATTTGGGCGCCACGCGTCTGCTTCATGAACTTGCCAATAATCCACTTCTGCACCTAGGCTTTTAGGCCAATCGTAGAGTTGCTGATAACTTGGATATTGTGCAATCACATGATCTCCTGCTGATATAAGCGCCAGAATCGCCATAAAGTTTGCACCCGTTGCCCCATTTGTTGATAAGATATTGTCCGTTTTAATATCTTTATAGAGCTTTGCAACTTCCGCCTTAAAATCTGGTGAGCCTTCAATCCAGCCATAGGAAAAAGCTTCTTTTTTAAGCTTTTCCATGAAGACAGCTCCGCCATCTGGCTCAAAGGCCAAAATTTTTTCTAAAGTCAGAGAGGCAATCGTAGATTGCGCAATATCATATTTGGCTGATTTTTCCCAGACGTTCAGCCAATCCTCACATCCAAATTGGGTCAAATTCATAAAAATACCTCTTTCCAATTTCCAAATAAATTTCATCTACAGCGCTAGCGCAGTCTGCTTCACATCTTATCATAAAAGCCGCATAAAAGCGGCTTTATAATCAAGGCATGATGCGTGTGCCAGATCCTGTTGCCAAAAAGTTTGGCAAATTATCCAATGACGTAATCGTAGCTGAACGCCCTGTACGTGTCACAAATTCCATTGCGGCCTGAACTTTTGGAAGCATTGAGCCTGCTGCAAATTGACCCTGAGAAATATACTCTGCCATCTCAGATATTGTGACAACTTCAAGTTTTTTCTGATTAGGCTTATTGAAATTGACATAAACATTATCAACGGCTGTCAGAATCAAAAGATCATCTGCTGATACTAACTCAGCTAGCTTAGCAGCTGAAAAGTCCTTATCAATAACAGCTTCTACACCTTCGAAACCTTCAGATGTTGCAATCACAGGGACACCGCCACCGCCTGAAACAATTGGCAGTACAGTTTTTGATGGAAGCGCCGCAAGAGCTTTAGCTTCCACAAATTTGCTTGGCTTTGGTGAAGGCACGACACGGCGATAACCACGTCCAGAATCTTCAACAAAGACCCAACTTGGATATTGCTTAAGCATCTCATCTCGAGCTGCTTCATCGTAGAAAGGGCCAATCGGCTTAGTAGGTTTTTCAAAGGCTGGATCATTTTTATCAACCACTGTGCGTGTCACAACAGGAAGAACGTCCACTTGTCCCATGCCATTTTTAGTTAAGGCTTTAGTGAAAGCTTGTACCATCCAGTAGCCAATCTGACCTTGTGTCATTGCAACGGCTGTATCAAGTGGCATCGCAGGATTTTTAGCAGAATTTGCTTCTAATTGTTGTAATAAAAGATTTCCGACTTGTGGCCCATTCCCATGGGTTACGACGATTTCCACATCATTATCTTTAATCAATGGCACAAGCTGTTCAGTTGTTTTTTCTAGTGCAATTTGTTGCGCTTTAGCAGTCGGATCATCTGTCAAAATCGCATTACCCCCAAGGGCAACTACAATACGTCTTACCATTATATCTATTTCCTTTTATCTATATATTATATGTATAGAGGGAATGAAGCAGAAACATCTTCTCCCATTTTTCCTAATCGAGTTTGAAAGGCTTAAAGCGTAGAAATTTAGGGTTCTGACTCTCGGTCAGGTACCGAAATCATCTAATTCCCTAGCTTCAGAGCAAGCCCAGCTTACCTCTTGCTTAATTTGCTTCAACTTCTTTTGCAACTTCTTTCACAGCGTTATTCTTAATCACACTATAAACGAGGGCAATCACACCCGCCACAAGAATTGCGGTCAGTAGATACACAACAACCATGCTTGAAGAATCAATTCCGAGGTTACCACGAATATCCAAGCTTCCACCCCAACCAACTAAAAGGTCGATATCAGCCAAAATCGCAAAGACTGTAATAATAGCCGACGCTATCATATTGCCATTGCCGACTTTTTTCCCACTTTCAGTCTTCGCAATCACAAAGAATGCAAAACCGATAACGTAGATAATCGCTGAAGCCCAGATGAAAACCCAGCCTGATAGCCAGAGGGCAACTACTTGAAAGACACCTGCCAGCAAGCCAATCACAATGTTTGACGTTTTCTTTTCTTCAAAACCAAGTTTCATCAGATAGAATCCGACTAAGGCATAACAAATCATGATAACCGCTGTACAGAGATAAACAAAGACGTTATAAGCATTTGCTGCAAAGTAAGTCATGATAATGAAAACTTGCATCAAGACGCCCGTCAGCATGAGGGCATTCTGAGGCGCATTATTTTTATTAAGTTTACCAAACCATTTTGGTAAAAGTTTTTGATCTGCCAATTGCGAAGTGGCTTCAACAGGAAGCATTGTCCAAGACAACCAAGCACCAAGCAAGCTAATAATCAAGCCAATCGCCATAAGTGAGCCACCCCAGCCACCAACCATCGCATTCAAGATATTGATAAGCCCTGGTGCTGACACGTTTGCCAGAGTTTTCTGATCCATAAAGCCAAAAGGTAAGATAGATAGTGTGATATAGATGATTAGCAAACTAACCAAACCAAGAATTGTTGCACGCCCTGCATCAGATTTTTTCTTTGCACGGTCGCCCATCATGGCAGCTCCTTCGATACCAACAAAGACCCAAATCATAACCATAAGTGAACTCTTGAATTGCTCAAAGAAACCTGAAGTTGTCATGACACTAAAACCAACCTTTGTCATATCTGCATTCATTGAGACATTCTGCCAGAAATGAGCCGTAAATACGCCTGCCTTGAAGGAAACAATCGCTGCAATCGCGAAAATCGCAAGCGGAATCAGCTTTGCAAT
>JAIRUS010000136.1 GCA_031254295.1 Streptococcaceae bacterium
GATTAAAAATTTTTTTTAGTGCTTTGTTAAGAACTTTATAACCGAGAGAATTTAATGTTTTTTGTGAAAGAGTTAAAACATCTGTCATTTTACTTACCTCCTTTCACAATATGATACAAACCATCAGAAGAAGGTTTATCTGGAATAACATAACCATTTTTCTTTAACATTTTTATTTCAGTCTGTAGCGAGTCTCCTGCATCTTTTTCTGATGTACTCAATACAAAATCATTCCCCGCTTTGATTTTCTCATCTAGCCATGCATCATTCACTTGCTGCCCCGCACTCGGTATTTTACCGTTTAGCTCATTATAAGCATCTCCCATATCATAGTAGTTATAGCCTTTTTTATAGGCAAGCTGTTCATAGGATTTCCGATTCTGTTGCCAACTGCCCAATAATGTTGTTTTTGATTCTGGATTGCCATCACTCAGCTTCACAAGGTTTTGAGTTTGCTTCGCTGTCAACCGGCTTTGTTGCTCCGCGTCAATCTCGCTGACTGATTGATATAACTCATTCAATCGAACATTTCTGGCCTCCGCCGTTACTTTGCCATAATAGTCAATTTTTGTAACGCCATCAAGCTCGCGCACCACCTTGATAGCCCCAAGTCCTTTTGCAAGTCCTAGCGTCGCAAGGTTCAGCCAGTCGTCCTCGCTTAGTTTGCCTTTGGCCACTAGGTCATAGCCCGCCTCACCAACTAATGCCGTGTCCACCACAACGTCTGCGTAGGGAATGAGCTGAACAGCAGCTATAATCAATGTTGAGACAGCGACTTCCTTTGCTCCCTCCAGCAAGTCTCTCTTAATCACTTCATCAGGTAAATCATTAAACAAATATTGCGCTTGAATCGTCGATCCCTGATTCTTAAACGCCGTTGTTGCCGCTTGGTCATAACTTCCTATATCATTAGGCTTATCGTATAAATTATAATCTACACCATCATGTGCAATGCCAGGATACGCAATATAATAGGTTTGTTCAATATACTTTAATCCTGGTACATCTTTACCAATATAATTTAAGAAAAGCGGATTAACAGTGTCTCCCTCTGGTGTGGTTAAATTCCATTGCGAGTGATTGAATAAGGTTGAGGCTTCAATTTGTTGTTTTGTAATCCCGCTTCCTTCCTCAACCTCAAAATTAATTTTTGAAACCGCAAAATTATCAGGATGTTCTATAAAAGCATTGATACCCATCAAGACCAAGTTATAAGCCCCGTTTGGCGCAAAGTAATCTTCCTTATTCCCAATTATGGCAGCAATTGACTTGGTGTTATCCTTGTAATGAGTATACTCGGCGTTGAGATATTTAACATAATCTTCCTTACCTTGTTCCGTCCAGCCATGGGCGTCCATATAATCAAGCTCAGCTTTGACAGTTTTTTGATATTTATCGAAATCTTCCCCACTACCTTCGAGTTGAGACAAAAGTTCTTGCGTTTGTTCGACTTGATAATCTTTTGTCAAGTTCGACGCCCACGCCTCTGTCGTTGTCAAGTTAAATTGACCGTTAGAATAAATCCCTGCGCTGTTCTTGCCCATTCGTTTATATCCAGTGTCAAGGCTTGCTTTTGTCTGGTTCGCTGCATCATAGGCACCTCTCACAGCGCTCAAAAAAGTATGCAATGCTTTCAACTGATTGTCAATACTCGCAATAGAACCTGAAATGACTGACGCATACGCTGAAACTGCACTCAACATTACGTCAAACTCGGCACCAAGCGTAGGGAGTTGGCGTTTCCAGCTTTGAATGTCTCGGAGGCTGTCTTCTGCTTGACGATGGAGTGTTTGTTGCTGAGACTTTTCCCGATTCAGACTTTCCTCGTCTATACGATCATAGGGACAAGCATTCAAAGCAGTTTGAACTTTTCGATTGCCGTCCTGAACCTGCTCATTATAAATAATCTGTCCCTTGACAAGCGGCACAAAAGCATCACTCACGGCAAGTTTCGCACCTGACCACGTTGCACCTTGAAGACGATTTTCATTTGCAAATCCCTGCAAGCGAGACAACAAAGAATTCAGTGCAGTATTATTACTGTCTATTTCTTTTCCCATATCCAACATGGATTGAATCTCTGATTTATCAAATTTTACCATCCGTCTCGCTCCATTTTTCTCTTAAAAGTCTCCCAATCATTCTCCTGTTTGCTTAGAATTTTATTTTCATCAGGCTTCTTGCCGTTTTCTTCCTGCCGCTGACGCTCCCGTCTGAGGGCTTGCTGCTGCGTTTCAAGTGTTTGCGTTTCCTTTTTGAACACATAACTGGCATCCGTAACCGACTGCCTGAACAACCGCTTTGTCCGATCTGCCCGCTCAGAGATGGTTGACACAAGGCGAAGATTTTGCTTGTCTTGCCCACTTGCCATTCTTTCTAAGCTCCGATGAAACTGGGAAAAGCTATCCTCCATTTCTTCTTGAAAGCGAGTAACTTTTCGCCTCGTTTGAGCGAGAATGGCGATATTTTCCTCATTCTCTTTTATTTTTTGCTTATATTCCTCCATCACGTATCACCTCCCTTGCATATTTTTTGACTGCTCATTATCCGCTGAGACAATGACACCCAACGCATCCAGTATCTCCCCTGAAAATCCCTGCAAGTCCGATTGTAATTTTTCTGAATCGCTAAAGACTGTGGAATTTGCTGTCACACCTGCAGAAATATCAGAGATGTTGGTAAAAGAAATTTTTGCAGGCGAAACGGATGTTTTTAACCCTGCCGCTTTAACTGCGTTCGCTTGTTGTCTCGCTGCTGACTCATCTGTTGCTACAAGTACCATCTTGCTGCTCCTTTATTTTTTTAATTTTCATCAAGTCTCTCCTTCATGACTTTCGTCTTAACCATAAAGTTCTGTACAGCGCTCAATACTAGCATACGTATATTGGCTGGCGGACAAAGTAACCAAAAGCGCTTGGTCTTTCGTCTCGACTGAGAGTTCTGTACTCCCATTTGTAAGTTTAGGCATGTGCGCCCTCCTTTTCTATAATACGCAGGGCATCGCCATCTCCAATCGGATAATGTGCAAGCAAGATGCCGTCTTCTAATCGCACGGATTTATTGCTCACTTCAAACTCAAACTGAGCTGGCAGTGAGACATGAATCGCCGAAAGGGCGTCCCTCAAGACCTCTTTTAAGGCCTCGAGCGTTATTCGGCACGGCACACGCAAATCATAGTGCGCCTCCTCAATATAAATGCGAAGATTGATTGCGGTGATGTCTGACATAGACTTTTCCTTCTTCCTTTTCTGTCTTATTTATCTCGTCTTTCTTAAGAGGATCGAGAGAATGCGTAACATTTACACGGTGTTTGCGGTCGTAATTTCCAGAGGACCAATCTGACTCTGAGAGCTTAAATAAACGTCTGAAGTCTTCAGAATACTTCGTCACCACATAGCCTTGAATCATCATCTCATCAAATCTGCCAAATAGACTGACAGTCACCACTAAAGGAAACAGGGCAATGAGAAGATAAACGGAGACACTTTGCGCGCTCATCGACGTAAGCGCCTCTGGTGCCACAACCTTTGCGAGTTGAAATCCAAAATAAAAAATAATAGCGAGTGCGACAAAGAGAGGCGTTATCAAGAGCGAGAAACGCTGCCAAAGCGTCGGCGACTTCTCTGGGTAAAAAGCCAAGACTTTGAGCGTTAGATGCGTGCGCACAATCCAAAACGTCATGCCGACATAGAAAAGCCAAGCAAGGCCAAGACCCAACACACGTGTCAAAAAACTATCGGCGGTGCCGTGCGAGATGGCGACCAGCGAAATAAACGTGATGACCTGAAAAAATGTTAAGGCAAAGACAGTCGGAAAAGAAAATGTCGCATGGAAATGCCTCTCAACTATATCAGCATCATCAGCATCAACTATGTCGGCTTTCGCATTTCTGAGATTCGCCCCCTTGACATAAAGCCAAACAGACACACTCACGACAGCCAAACTAACCAGAATATAAAAACCAAGAGAGACACGATCCACGCTATCAGCCAAGCCAATGAAGCGACTCCATAAAAAGACAAACGCGACAACAAGCATAACATTGAGCAAAGCAAAAATAAGCGTCAACGTCTCAAACAAATGAACGGCTTGCGGCGAACCTCTGCGAAAGAAGCTAGCCTTCAACGAAAGCGACGCTTTTGCTTGTTCAAAAGTGATGGCATTGAGATCTGAGAGAAACGACATTGAGATTTCCTTTCTTAAATCAGTGATATTTTATTTCTACATTTTGTACCGCCCAAGAGACTTTCCCCTTAACTTTAATGTAATTTATCTGTTATTTAAACCCGTATTTTAAATTCGATACAGGACTCGGCAGTGGCTTGAATCCCTGTGCCTGAGCGTCATCTGTGCTGCTCATTGTTTTGGCCGCTGTCTGTAAGCCTGTCGAGACTTGCGCCAAATTCTGTGCTAAAGTCTTGATTTTTTGATTGGAGCTTGATACAGCTCCTGCATCATACGTAATCGTGAAATTAGCCAAGATTTCATCCACATCATCAGCCGTTAAATAATTATACTGTCCTAACTTCCCCATCGCCCAACTTCTGACCTCTTTCAGCTTATCTGCGATTTCTTGGTCGATACTGTTGTTAATCGCTGTGAGCTTCTGCGCATAATCGCTGCTCTTACTTGAGATAGTGCTCGCGAGGGCATTGACTTGGTCGGAATCTAACGCGATAAACTGACCGCCTGAATAGCCGCCCCCACGTTGGATTTTCAGGCGACCACTTTTCTCATAATTGTCTCGGCTATTTGATTTTTTCTCTGGCTTTGAATCATTCTTGTCTTTCTTGCCCGTCAACCAGTTCATAAATCCATTAGCCTCTTGTCCGAGCCATTTTGTCGCATGGCCTACCGATTTTTGGATATCTTTTCCTGCTTTGCCTATGTCCTTTTCTGCGTCTTTCCAATGTCCTGTAACCAAAGATCCAACTCCATTTTCAAAGTCTTTCACTGCTGCAACGTGTTCATATAAATAATCGTTAGCAGAGCCAACCACAAAACCGACTCCAACTGCTACCCCAACTGCCGCCCATCCTACTGGTCCAGAACCAACTACAACAGCCATACCAGCAGATACTAGCGCAGTAGTGCCCCATGTTACCGCTCCGCTCACAACAGCTTTTCCAACTCCAGCTTCTTTGGCGCTCTTTGAATCTGCTGTGGCATAAGCAATTACACCGCCTATGGCAATTCCTGCAAGACCTCCATAATCGGTTGCTCCTTCACCAATAGTATTCCCAATTACCCCATCTATTGATCGGCTATAAAACTTACTGGCAGCTTTGTTGGCAAGATTTTCAGCATTTTCTGCTAATTTTCCACCCGCTCCTTCTACCCCTTTGTTTTCTACAAAAGTATTCCACCATGTGGAGTTTTCTTGAGTAGTTAAACTACTATGTGGTGCTAAAGCAGAAGCTTTCCATGCATCCGTACCAGCCGTATCTCTTATTGCCTGCACAGGCGCAGAAGCATTTTTGAGATTTGCTATCACGGTTTTTCCCTGACCGCCTATGCTTTTTATGCTTCCCTCCATGATTCCATTAGAAATTGCACCAGTACCATTCACGCCTACATCTATGCCACGAGCTGTCCAAAAATTTGTTTCACTCATCTTTAATCTCCATTTCATCAAAATTTTCTAAAGTCATCATTCCTACAAGGCAACCAACGATTATCGCGATACCAAAAACAAACATTGAATCTGATAGGGGTGTAATCAATGAATTCTTTTCAATCACTGCTTGAATCATTAAGCCAATGACAGCGATTAACCATGCAATTAAAGCTGTTCTATTTTTCGCTTTTCCCCCACCTCTAATTTGAACTTTTTTTCCCGTTTTTATCTTATCTTGGATCTCCTTATAGGTAAATCTGCTCCCTACTCGCCAGAAACCATACATCAATAAAAACCAAAAGAGGAAACCCAACAATAGTAAACCAAAGGTAAAAACGAATTTATTCCATGACGGTAAATCAGATTTTGAAAAATTAACAGTAAAGGCTGTAAAACGCTGAACTTGGCTCAAAATAATGAGTGCAACCGCAATCCCAAAACCTGTTCCTATAGGAAGTCCACCAGATTTGGTCACAGATTCCTCTAAAAAGTCGTTCGGAAGCACATAAGCCGTTCTCCAAATTTTGCTAGACAAAAAAGGGAAAAGAGCGACAAGAAGATTACTTTGCTTAACAACAATCCAGCCTTCTTTTAGAGGATTCGTTTTTTCCCATTCCCTACGTTCACTTTGAGAAAGGTCAAAATCTTTATTATAGGGGTCTTCACTATAGGTAATAAAATCAAGACCAGCGGTATGGAGAATACCAATCTGTGTTTTATCTGCAGGCATATCGGAAATAACTAAGTTATCTTCTTCTATCTCTAAAAAATCTACTAATCTTTTTGAAGACATTAGCTTTCCTCATCAATCAATAAATATTTATCTTGATTCTTTTCCCGCCACTCATTCAAAACTACTTGATATCTTTGCGCCTCATCATCGCTATACCCCACAAATATTACCTTTTCAATTTGTTCTTGATTGAAATAATATCGATTATCTACATCGTAGCCTTGTGGATATAAAGAACCAAGATAGTCAAAGTAAGTGGGTTTATCTCCATTTTCTTTCAATTTTACAAGTTGACCTCTTGCAGTAACAAGTATTTTTAAAGTACCTTCTTTAAGATACACGACACTCCCAACTGGTAATAATTGCTCTTCTTTGATTTCTGCCATTTTATATTCCTACTTTCTGTTATTTGAGTCCTATTTTTCGACTCAGTAATTTGCTTCCTTGCGCATCTACTGAAAAGCAGAGAATCCACCTAGATTACGTTCCTAGCTTTAAAGCCTACACTTTTCTGATAGATTGAAAGACGGTTACCTTCGCTGTTTTCATCGTAATATCATAAGTCCCTCCTATGGTCTCGCCTTTTCTTTTTTTACAAATAATTTTGAGAATTTCTGCCCCAACCAAACGCCTGTAATCCCCGCAAGGATAAGCAGGCCACCAATGAGGAGATACAGAAACCACACGGGCATCGCTGAATTTTTGCTCACAGTTTGGCTAGAACTCGCAAGGGCGGCTGTCGTGTAGGTCTTGGGGAAGAGTTGCTGAGTGATAGGCGTCATATTGACGGTCACTTGCTTGGGCATGCTTTTGGCAAAAGACTGCTTTTTGGCTTGATTAAGTGTGTTTTGAGTCCCTGTCTCAATCTTTTTCTGAGCCGCCTGTGTTTTATCCAGAAATAAATACGGCGCCACTTGATAGCCAATGGAGCCATTGGCATTGTTTGTCCCTGTCTGGTTAATCGGGCTGTTGTCAATCACAAGATTGCCATCGTCCGCCTGCACCATCCCTCCTCGAAATAGAAATAGGAAAACACCCAACAGGAATAAAGCAAAAATCCAGCGCTTAGTTTTCATGCGCCACCTCTTTCATCTTTTCAGATTTAACAGTTAAATTTAAGACAACGCTCAACGCAAAGAGGACCATCAAGATCACAAAGCTTAACCAGCCGATGCCGGAGCCGTTAATCAGTGCATGATAGCCATTTTCTACATTTTGAAGTGGAGATACTCTAAAGAGCCAGTCCACATAAGAATTGGGAATGACGGTAACGCCCACAAAAGGAGTCAAGATCAGGTAAAGTCCAAAAACTGCGCCTAACAGATAGAGGGAAAGATGCGGGAGCTGTCTGAAAAGGTAACTCACAAGCAGAATACCTACGCCCGTCACAAGAAAGACATAGGCCTCCCAGAGAAATATATTTTTAGTCGTCACAACAGCCTGACTGGACAAAGCAAAAGCCAGTCCCAGCGCCAACGCAAGACCTGTCGCTTTCCAGACTGTGGGAGCATTGCGCCACACACGCGTTGGAATCACTAGCTTTTCTGAGTCTTTTGGTAAGCGCCGTTTCTCAATAAAGCGAATCCCGTTGCCACTCGCCACAGCCAGAATAAAGCCGATGAGCGTCATGAAATACGGAATCAGATTTGGCTTGTAAATCGACCCTACGCTGCCGATATAATTGACAGGACTGGATAAGAAATCAAAAACACTTTGTTTATTACTGCCGCCTGAGTGCGCATTGGCCATGACGGCATTAAATTGCTCTGAAAAATTCGTGTTGTCTGTGGCTTGCTTTTTCGCTTGATTGGTTAAGTCGTCCACATTCTTCAAAACAGCGTCCGTATCCGTCTTGACTTGCGTAGTTTGCTTGGTCAAATCTTGAAATTGCGTTGTCACACTCGCAATTTGTTGCGCGCTTTTTGCCGTCGCGAGCGCCTGTGTTTTAGAACTTGTGATGAGACCTGTAAAGCTTGTGAGGACTTGTTGCCCTGTTTTATCGTTATACCAAATAATATTGGGTGAGACGGCGGGAATCGTGTCTGTTGCTTGTTGCGTCAGGGAAACTTTGTCTACTTTTGCCTTTAGCCAGTTTGTATAGGCATCGCTCACATCTTTTTGAGCCCCCTCCGCCCAAACTTTTAGGCTGTCGAGCTCATTTTGCATGGTTTTGGCATCTGGGAAAGTTTTGAGGACATCACTCAAAGAGCCGACACCATTCTCTCCACCATTGATAACTGCCTCTAAAGCCACCTGCTGATCATTCGCATTTTTCCACAAGTCTAGGCCTTCTTGCTCATAATTTTTAAGCAGGGCTGTGCTTATCAGGTCTTCTTTCCCAGACTCGGTCAAGTTGCCGTAACGCATATAAATCGAATCTGACGGCGCCAGCTCTTTTATCGTAAGGAGCGTATTGGCATTAATCGTAGTCAAAAAGTCGCCGACAGGATCACTGGAAGCACTTGAACTCCCAAAGATCGTAACAATTTCTCGTGCACACTGAGAGAGAATATCCAGTTGATCCAGAAGCTGCTTCGTGTCTGCTTTCAAAGCCTTGGCCGAAATACCTAAGTCCACAAAAGCGCTCAATTTTCCAGAGCTTGACGAGACCACTTCGTTATCTGTTGTGTTATCCAACTCAAGCGTATAAGGCGCTTCGTTGTATTCATTTTGAGTTTCAGTCCCCGAATAAGCCCATGTAACGGCAAGGTTATCTAATGCGGCCGTTATCTTAGGAAGAGTCGAGGAACTGCTTGATGTGGAAGTGCTGCTCGTACTGGAACTTGTGCTTGATGAAGCAACTGTGGCTTTAAATGAAAGATCAATTTCATTGCCATTGAGTAAATTCGCCTGTGCGCTCGCCGTCACCCCTGTTCCAACCAGTGCGGCATTCAAACTGTGCGCAATCGTTGCAGCGTCACTACTGTCCAAGGTCAAATTTGCTGTCCCCGTAGCTGTTGGTGTAGAAGTAAAGACGAGCTTGTAACTTTTAGAAGTATCAAAATTATATTTTCCAGAGAGGGAATAATTCCCGTTTTGTGGATAGACCCCATTTTGTGCGGTGAGATAGTGATAGCTTTGTCCTGTCACAAACTTCACCCCTGATGTTTCGGCCGCATAGCGTTGAACAATTTCCAGCTCATGCCCGTAATTCGCACCATCATCAATGGCATTTGTTCCAAGTGACTGATTCGCTTCTCCCAAGGTCGTAATCATCGCCTGCAAATCTGTCGGATCAAGTGTCGAAAGTGTCGCATTCAGGTTATCCAAATAGGCCTGCGGAAAATGATTCTGATTTGTCTGATTTTTATCTATCAAAGAGACAATCGCAGTCTTGGTGGCCGCATCCCTTGCTTTTTGAGTCGCTGTCGTCGGATCAAAAGCCTTATCCGCAAAGTAATCATTTGCAATCGTTTCACGCAAAGCGGAGAGAGAGGTGGCTTGATCAGTGAGCTTTCCAATTTGTGTGTTCAATTCTTCGCTCTTTGACGACATGGAAGCTTGAAGTTTATCTATCGCCGTTTGAAAAGCGCTCGTATTAAAATCTGAAGGCGTTTGGCCTAAAGGATCATAAAGCTGATTTAAATCCTTGGTAATTGTCGTGTGATAGAGCCTGTACAAGTTGTTATAGAACGTTTGGTCGTTTGAGTATTGAGTGGTTAAACTCGCCTGTGTATCCTGCAGGTTTATATTTGATATGCCTTTTTGAAGCGCAGAATAGGCCGTGAGCTGCGACAGATTTTGACTCAGACTATCTGCGGACTGAGTGAGTAAATCTTGGGTATTTTTTGTAAAGGCATTTTGAGCCGTCTGCCACGTTTGATTTTGTGTTTCAAGCATCTTCGCATTCGACACAACCGCTGTGAAATTCGTCGGAAGCGTATGAAACGGAGTGTAGACATTATTCTGAAGATCCGCGATTGTATTATTCTGATTGTAAACAATGCCACCCACATTTCGCTGGGCGCTGTAAAGATTTCCTAAAATACTCGCAAAGTACATTTGAACAATTCTCTGATTAAAATTATTCAGAATCTCACCGACCTTTTGCTCAATCGCCGCATTCGCGAGCTCACTTTCTCCCGCCCGTACTTTGTAGGTAATATTGGCTTGTTCAGGCGTCAAGCTCTCAAGCGAAAGTAATTTCTTCGAAAAATCTTGCGGCAAAACAAGCTCAACATCATAGGAGCCATTTTTAAAACCGGCATTCGCAACCGAAAGAGATGCCGTTTGCCAGTTTTCATTCGTCTCCTGATTAATCAGCTTAACGAAATTGCCACCTAAGTTATAGGCCGCCCCATTGAACGACGTCCCTGTGTCTTCATTGACGAGCACATAGCTGATATTATTCTTTGATTGAGAGGCATTTTTTTGGACAGAGGGTGAAAAAAGGGCAAGAAAAACAAGCCCTACAGTTAAAATAAGTGCGAGTAAAGTAACGACAACCAACGAAAGTGTTTGTCTGTAAACTTTAGCTATTTTTTTAGACACGACGCCTCCTATTCAAAAAAGAGACGTTAGCAGAGACACTCTGCCAACGCCTCTTTTTTGGCGAAAATTATTTGAAACCAAAGCCTTTAGATAACTGTTGGTCGTTTTGTTCAATTTGATCGGCCGCACTCTTGAGCTGACCATTAATCTGAGTCATCAAGTCAATAAATTTAGTAACTTGCGGTTTCAATTGGTCAAACTGAGCACCGTATGCCGCAGAAGCTGCACCTTGCCAATCTGTCGCCATAGCGCTGGTCTCACGTGAAATGTCTGTAAGAACACCTTGAATTGTGCTCGCGGCTGTAGCGTAGTGTGTGGCGTGCGACCTGAGAGTGTCAGGTGTTACGGATATTAATCCTGCCATTTTAAAAATCTCCTTATTATGTATAAATTTTTGTGACCTGTAATGATTGCCAAAGGAGTACTCCTTTGGCTTTCCTATTGAATAGGAAAGTTAAAATTCAATCCCATAAATCGTTTTATAAATACATAATATCACTTCATGTTTTGTTTGTCAAGTATTTAATTTCATATTGTTAGTAAAATTTCAAAATTTATGATATGGACTGGGACTTTTATTTTAATTCGTCCAAATATCGCCTCAGTAAATAGCTTCAGTGGACACTATCCTAGAAATCCCTCCACTCATGTTTCGATTTTCAAAATGTTTCTTAACAGAGAACCGTTTCCATGTTTACAAAGTTATAATACTCTTTATTCTTGGTCAAGTCAATTATTTTTGTTTCAAAATAAAGTATATTTATAGGAATATGTCTAAAACACATGCGAATATGCTTCTAAATTATCTTGACATTGAAATCTGGCAAAATAAAAAGCCAATCTCTTTCTCAGAGAATGGCTTTTCTTCAGTAATTATGCGACTCCGCAGTTTATATTTTCATTTTCTTATTTTCGTGTTATGGGAAGTGAGTATTCAACGAGAATAGCCAACCAAAGCAAGCATCGTAAAAAAAACGATATTCATAACGGGAGTTTCATTTTTAGAATAGATACTCTTCATTTTTTCATAAAATCATCAAATAAAAAAAGATATCGTCTGATACCTTTCCTAGTAGTAATGCGCCTCTAGCGATTATATCTTCATGTCGTCTTACGGGGGGTGTTTATTATAACAAAAAGTGAAGCCGACTGGTTTGACACCTATAAAATGTAAGGGACAAGTAATTAACCTTGAGTTGTAAATAGGCTCCGTTTCGTTCCGAAAATCAAACAAAAAGCCGTAACCCACGTGCAGGCGCTGTTATCAGTCGCCAACCATTTACTCTATGACACTAAAGCGGTTAGATGAATGGACATCGTAGTCACGAAGTGACGGAGTAGCTGCGCTTCCATTGCGAACTCGGGAGCCAAGTTAGCAATGGCTTTTTTAGTAAGTGTATGACTTCTCCTAGTAAATTGAAAATTACATTTCCACCTTTGTCAAAGGCAAAGGTGGCAGAATGTCAATGTGTAGAACTTTAAAGATTTTCTACAATTCAAATCCACCAAGAGTGTCGCAGAGAAAATAAAGTTTATACTTGACAATATATTATAATTAATATAATATAGCATTATCAACAATATGAAAGGAGATTTATGGACATTCAAATCCCTACGCTCTTGCTGGATGGTGTGGTTCTCATGCTGGTGAGTCAGGAAGACCGATATGGCTATATCTTGACCCAGAAGGTGCAAGAAAATTTTCCCATTAGCGAATCCACACTTTATCCTGTTCTACGTCGGCTCAAAAAAGACGGCGCCTTGGAGACGCACGACGAGCCTTTCGAGGGGCGCATGCGGCGCTATTACCGTATTACAGCCAGCGGCAAGCAGCAATTGCAAAAAATTTCGAGTGACTGGGAAATTTTTAAGACCATAATGGATGAAACGTTAGGAGGCCAAATCTTATGAGCCAATATTTAAATGATGTCAGGAAGCAACTGACGGACATTTCAACTGAGGAAGTTAATGATTTGCTTCAGTTTTACGAGGAGTATATTGACGATGCAGGCCTCACAGACGCTGAAGCCGAAGCTAAGTATGGGCCAGCCAAGAATTTTGCGCGCGCTTTAAGGCTTAACTATCTCATGGAACAGGATGACAAGAGCCTAAACACGGTGGGAAGCTCTCGTACTAAGGACCGCTGGCGGCTGGTTTGGATGATTATTCTTGGACTTTTCGCCTCGCCAATTCTCCTGCCACTGGCAATTGGGGCTGTGGCCGTGATCGTCGGTCTTTTGATTAGCCTAGTGGCCGTTATTTTCAGCATCATTGGGGCTGTCGTGGCCGCGACTGTCTTAGGAATTCTTTCCATTTTTATGGGTCTCTGGACGCTTTTCTCGAATCCTGCCTTTGGACTTGTGGAGCTTGGAGTTGGCTTATTGTTCCTTGGGCTGGGGCTTCTCCTCTCCCCACTTTTTGTCAAACTTGGCCGTCTGCTTGTCGAGCTCTTTATGATATTTGTTAAATGGGTTGGAAGAAAATTTTCAGCTAGAAATCAGGTGAAGCTATGAAATTCTTTAAAACACGCAACTTTATGACGGCAGGCCTTATCTCCCTCGTTCTCGGTGGAATTTCACTGACAACTGGCTATTTTATGGGTGGCATTAAAGTTCAAGATGGTTATTTGACTACAGCTACTGTGAAGAAAATTACCAAAACTCAAAAGTTTAGTTCAACGATTGATAAGATAAAAATTAATTCTGAGGCTGTACAGGTAAAAATTCAACTCGGAGACGAATTTTCCGTTCAGTCAGAGCTCCCAACAGGGCTCACGCTCCAGGCGACTGTCACTGGAAATACGCTTAGCCTAGACACACGCTCGCGCTCGCAGCACCCCTTCTTCAACCTGAGCCTCTTTAGTAGCCAGCTCTCAGGGAAATTCATTGTGACCCTGCCAAAGCGCGATCAGCTGAAAAGTCTAGACATCGAATCTGATGCAGCTTCCACCACACTGTCTGATCTCAAACTTAATTCTCTATCTCTCACAGCAAACGCCAGCCCTGTCAAACTGTCAAATCTTGAAGTGGGACAATTGAAAGCTTCGGCCGATGCCAGTAGCTTTAAAATGAGCAAGATTTCAGCCACAAGCCTTGATTTTGAAGGAAATGCGGCCGAGCTGAATTTCAAACAACTCAGCTTGAAAAATTCTGGAAAAATTTCTCTGGATGCGGGAAGTCTGACCCTGAGCCAATACCAGTTCCCAGGCCTGAAGGTCACTGGTGATGCCACTTCACTTTCCGTCAATGGCAAAGGAACAAAATTCCCTTACACAGAAGGGGACGAAAGTGTTAAAATCGCCTTAAACGCCGCCAGTATTAAGATTGAAAAATAGACCTCTAGGTTCATAAAATGCTAAAATAGCTGCATGAGACAATTAGAAAAAATCTTACAAGAAATTTCTAGAGAGGAGAATTTCGATTTTCAATCATTTGCCAATGGCTGGATTTTGAAAGTTAATAATAAATTCGTCACGGGTTATCATTTTCAAATAAATAATGCCAGTTCAAGCCGACTCTGTGATGACAAGGCCGCAACTTCTGAGCTTTTAGAAGCTTCTAAAATTCCTGTTGTCATGCATACGTTTTTCATGGAAATAGACGAGCTACAAATGCGTCGCCTCTTGAATCGCTATGGTCGCTTGGTCATCAAAGCCAACCAAGGAACTGGGGGCAGAGATGTCTTTCAGATTTCATCACAGACGGAGCTTATTCCAACTGTAGAGTCCATTCTTTCAAAAGGTGAGTTTATCGCGATTTCTCCTTTTGAAAACATTCAACAGGAGTATCGTGTGATTATCCTAAACGGAGAAATCCAACTCATCTACTCTAAGCAAATACAAGAAGGCTGGAAGCATAATCTTGGACTTGGCGCCAAACCATTGGTAATTCAAAGTAATAAGGCACTTGAAGAACTCGCAAAACAAACGGCTCTGACCCTCAATATAAATTTCGCCTCTATTGATATTATCGAGGTCGCAGGAGAGCTTAAAGTCCTTGAAGTCAATTCTGGCGTCATGATGGAGAAATTCTCTGCCGAATCTGATAAAAATTATCAAATTGCAAAACAAATTTATCGAAAGGCAATCTTATAAATAAAAGCCCTGATTTACATGAAATCAGGACTTTTATTTTATTTAGCTGATAAGGCAGCCATTGTCATGTAGTTATATGGTTGGTTGAAATGTGGCATAAAGAACAAATCTGTCAACGCAAATTTATCAATTGTTACGCCCTCTTGGATTGCTAGGCTAAACATATTGATATTTCCGCCGATAATATTCATTTTTGAAGCCATCTGAGCACCGACGATGCGGCGTGATTCTTTTTCGTAGACAATACGGATCTTCGCCAATTCGTTATCTGGCATGAATCCACCAAGTTGATAGTCTTCATAGTCTGTATAAAGAACCTCCATACCTGCTACTTCTGCTGCCTTGACTGACAAACCAGTTGATACCATGCTGTAACCATAAATCTGTATGCCGTTTGAACCTTGAACGCCAATCCCCTCCAAAGAAGTTCCTGCAACATTGTGAGCTGCCACAATACCTGTACGTACAGCGTTTGAAGCTAATGCAATATAGGTCGTATCACGCAGGGCGCCTGAATAAATTGTTGCACAATCGCCTGCCGCATAAACATCTGGATCCGAAGTCTGTCCGTGCTTATCTATTAGAATCGCACCATTTTTCCATGTCTTAAGATGCTCACCACCCAATGGATTATTAGCTGTAAATCCGATACAGTTGATGATTAAATCTACCTGATAAGTTGCCTTATCTGTTTTCAGGCCTGAGATACGCCCGTTTTCATCTCCAAAAAACGCTGTTGCAAGCTCACCAAAGTGAAGTTCAATCCCATGATTCACCAAATTTTCATCCATATTTTTTGCAAACTCAGGATCATAGTAACTGGCAAGTGATGTTTCTGCAGCATCAAACAAAAGCACTTCTTTACCACGACGCTGTGCCGCTTCCGCAATCTCTGTGCCAATATAGCCTGCACCAATAACAGCTACACGTTTTACAGAGGCTTTTGCCATTTCCTGATCTACTGCTTGGCCCTCTTGGAAAAGTTTCAAGAAGTGAATACCATCTAAATCATTACCTGGTATGTTTGGAATGATTGGGCGTGAACCTGTCGCAAGAATCAACTTATCATAATCAGCTTCCCCTTCATTTCCAGCCTTATCTGTAAAATAGATTTTATGAGCAGCATAATCAACGCTGTTTACACTTGTTTCAAGCATAATTTTTGCGCCTTTTGCCTCAAAGTCTTCTGGCTTTGCATAGAACATCGCGTCAGTCGTCTCAACTTGACGTCCAACCCAAATAGCTGTTCCACAGCCAAGAAAACTCATATTTGTATTACGATCAAACATTGTCACTTCAATGTTTGGATAGCTTAAGAGTGTATTTGCCGCAGCGATTCCTGCGTGATTTGTTCCAATAATTATAACTTTCATTTGAAGTCCTTCTAACATTTTTATGCCATCTGTGTATTTTATCATTTATAGAATACACGTTAGTGTAACATCTCATGATTCACTCTCCAAGCAATTTGCTTGTTATCTTTGTGGCGTTTTTGATTTAGACCTGCAACATTTTTAAAGAAATTACGTATAATAGTGGTAAGATGAAAATTACGGAAATCAAAAAGTTAAAAAGACTTTACTCTGTCAAGCTCGATGAAGCTATAACAGACGAAGACACTGGAGACTTGACTGATAAAATCTATGTCACTGAGGATACAATTGTCAAATTTCGCCTATCAAAAGAAGCTGACTATGATAAGGAGCAAATTCGTGAAATCATTGAATTTGCCAATTATTCACGTGGAAAAAACCTTGCGATTTACTATATCTCATTTAAAATCCGGACACAGTCTGAAGTTCGAAAATACCTGATAGAACATGAAATTCCTGAAAATGATATCCCGAGAATCTTAGATGAACTCGAAAGTCTGGATCTTATCAATGACAGAAAATATATCGAAAACTATGTCTCAACTAAGATTTTAGGCGGACAAACTGGTCCTTTTTCTATTCAGCAAAAACTACTCCAGAAAGGTTTGGCTAAAGATTTAATCGAAGACGAAATTTCTAAACTTTACGATGAAGAAAAACGTCTGGAAATCGCTACGAAAATCGCAGATAAACAAGCCCGAGCGAAATCTGCCCGTTTACCGCTCAAACAACTCAAAATGAAAATCAGTCAGACACTCGTGAGCAAAGGCTTTTCATATGCAATTGCCGAGCAAGCCTTGGTAAGTCTTGAGCTGGAAGCTGATGAGGAAAATGAAGCCGAGCTTCTCATGAATGAGGCTGAAAAGGCCTATAATCGTCTATTTCGACAATACGACGGCTATGACTTAAAAAATCGTCTCTCACAAACGCTTGGCCGGAAAGGTTTTGACTGGTCTGACATTTCAGATATTTTAGAGAATTTTGAATTTTAAAAGCCGAGACATCATTTGCTCGGCTTTTCTTCTATATTATTATGATTATTACGTTTCATTTTTCTATTGATTTTTCCATTTTTTGCTACAAGAAATTCCGTTTCCCCACAGTTTGGGCAGATTACTCGGATTTGCAAACCGTCTTTTCCCATTGGCATCGAGCTTCTGCCAAACAAGTGCCGAAATGACGATAATGTCAAAAATCATATAGGCAATCATTAGAAAAGCTCCCCTCGTATTTAGTTTTCAAAAATTCCGATATGACGCTCATGATGACTATCTGAGGCCACAATCTCCACAAGAGCCGCAGCATAATCACGATAAGAGATTCTGCTAATCCCTGCTGAATTTTTCTCAAGAATCTCTCCTGTTATAGTATAATTTCCTGTCTCAGCTCCCTCATAGTCAAAGAAATCCGCAGGAGAAAAGAAAGTAATGTCAGCCTTTGATGATGAAGCCTTATAAATCAAACTCGCAGCCGCCCATTCACGAATCGTCGGAAACCAAGGGAAGTTTTCCTTCTCTAACTCATCAACACGGCGAATCGTGCGGCTCTCGTCCAGATACAATGCGCCTGCACCGCCAACCACGATAAGTCTTGGTCTATTTGCTTGCTCAAAAATTTCCGTCAGATGTTTCGCATAAGCAGATAAATCTGTCTCATGCCCCAGCGTTACACCGTAAGCAGCGATGACTGTATCAAAATCTGATACATCTGAAAGCGTGATGTCGAGGACTGACTTCTCAATAACTGGAATATTTTTATCTGTCATTTTGCTTGCGTCTCTAATAATTGCTGTGACATCAAAACCTTTTGCAATGGCCTTTTCTGTAATCAAGCTGCCAACTTTTCCTGTGGCACCAATAATTGCAACTTTTTTCATCTTTTTTCTCATTTCTACTTGATAAGGTCAGTCTAGCAAAGTGATCAAAAAAAGGCAAATAACTTGCCTTTTTTCTATTAATTAATAATTAAGTTCGCCCTCCCTTGAAGCAGTCGGGCTCGCATCTTCTAACTGAATTCGAGAGGCTTGAAGCTAGGAAATTAGATAATTTGAGAACCCGTGCTTTGCACGGAACCTCAAATTCCTACTTCGTCACTTCGTGACTACGATGTCCATGCTCGCTAAGCAGCTGCGATTTTCCTAGGCGCTTCAGCACCTTAGAGAAAATGGTCAGTTGCAAGTCGCAATGGCAAATTTCTATCTTCGCAGCAAGCTGCTACGATGTCCATTCCATCTAACCGCTGAAGCGACTGATGGCAGGGCAAATCGTTACGCTTCATTGCAGTCGGGTTCGCATCTTAATGAATCCAAACGCTCATCAGCATAACCATGCCGAGACCGACTACTGCGATGATTGTTTCAAGCACTGTCCACGTTTTCAGAGTTTGCTTGACATCTAGGTCAAAGTATTCTTTGAACATCCAGAAGCCTGCGTCATTCACGTGTGAAGCTGCTATTGATCCTGCACCAATTGCCAGAACCATGAGCGCCGCCATATTTGGAGAACTCGAAGCTAGCATTGGCTGGACAAGTCCTGCCGCTGTTAGTGCTGCTACTGTCGCAGAGCCTAAAGCTACACGAAGAATAACTGTGATAATCCAAGCCAAAATCAATGGTGAAATAGAGGAATTTTTAAATATCTCCGCAATTTGGCTTGAGATGCCGCCATCAATCAGGATTTGCTTCAGCGCAGCACCGCCACCAATGATTAAAAGCAACATTGCAATTGACTTGATGGACTCCGCCAAGGTTTCCATAATCTTTTTATTATGGCGTTTTTGATGCCAACCCATTGCCCAGAGTGCAAAGAGTAGTGAAAGAATCATGGCCGAGACTGGATTTCCCAGAAACATCATGACATTTTCTAAGATACTTGACGGATAAGTCGTGGTTGTTACGACTTTTCCAGCTTTGAGCGCACTTGTTGTCGTGGCAGAAAGTGCCTTTCCGTCATTTGCCACTATACTATAAATTGTACTAATTGCCATTAAAATCACTGGCATGAGAGAAGTCAAGATAGAAAGACCAAATGATGGTGTTTCTTCTAAATTCCATTCCTTGATTTCTCCAAAGGCTGTCAATTTCTTTTTGACGACAAAGGCCTCTGGAACAAGTTTTTTGGCAATTCTGGTAAAGATTGGTCCAGCTACAATCACAGTTGGAATGGCTGCAATGATGCCATAAAGTAGTACAATTCCAGGGTTAGCTCCCAATGCGCCTGCTATCGCCGTTGGAGCAGGATGGGGTGGTAAGAAACCATGCGTAACAGATAGACCTGCAGCCATTGGAATTCCCAGATAGAGAAGTGGGACTTCTGCCTCCAAGGCAACCGCGAAGACGATCGGAATTAACAAGACCATTCCCACTTCAAAGAAGAGGGCGATTCCGACAATAAAGCTGGCAACGACAATCGCCCACTGAATCCTCTTTTTGCCGAAAGCCTCAATCAGAGTATGGGCAATACGATAGGCACCACCAGCGTCTGCTACCAAGCGCCCAAGCATCGCCCCAAAGCCAAAGACAATGGCGAGTTCCCCAAGAGAACCTGCGATTCCGTTTTGAATTGAAACTGGAATTTGTCCTAAGGGCATTTTCAGCCCTAAACCAACTAACACTGATACAACAATCAGTGACACAAAAGTATTGATTTTGAATTTCACAATCATGACCAACAAAATCAAAACTCCGATTAAAAGTACAAGCAAATCTAGCATTGTAACTCCTCCTAAAATTTATTTTTTAGCAGTATGTGATCTTTGATAATCTGCAATTTGACGATATTCTGTTTGTAATTGACGACTCAATCTGACAAAGATTGGTGCCAATTCTCTATAATTTGAAAAGGTTTCTGGATAGGGCTGATAGCTCTCTGACTCTCCTAGAAATTCTGAAATCTGTTCAATCGAGTCAATTTCTCCAAGTGCTTTTTTCGCCACTACCATGGCGGCTAAGGCACCTGACTCCAAATCAGACGGTACTGTGATCGGAGCTTCAAAAATATCTGCCGCAATTTGACGCCATAAAGTCGAGCGAGCAAAACCTCCTGTTGCTTTGATTTCCTTCAAATCACCCACAACCTCAGAAAGAGCCATACTTACCATGAAAAGGTTGAATATAATCCCTTCCAAAACTGCGCGCACCATATGAGCCCGTGTATGATTATGCGTCAATCCGAAGAAAGAACCACGCGCATTCGCGTCCCAGATGGGCGCACGCTCACCTCCCAGATACGGATGGAAAAGCAAGCCATCTGATCCTGCAGGAACCGTCGCGGCAATCGCTGTGAGCAAATCATATTCATCAATGCCTAATAACTCTGCCGTGGCTTTCTCCGCATCAAACAGATTATTTTTCGCCCAACGAAAGACATCACCACCATTATTGACTGGCCCTCCAATCACCCAATGTTCCTTATCCAAGGCATAGGTAAATGTCCGACCTTTTTTGTCAATGACAGGTTGCTTCGCAACTGTCCGAATCGCACCAGAGGTCCCAATGGTAATTGCCGCAACTCCCGTTTGTATCGCGCCCACTCCCAGATTTGACAGTGGCCCATCACCTGCTCCATAGACAAATGCAGTGTCTTCAGCCAAGCCTGTTATCTTTGCAAACTCTGACTTCATACCTCGTTCAATTGTATAAGTATCTACAGGTTCTGGTAATTGCGCTACTGAAACGCCAACATAATCAAGCACTTCTTGATCCCATTTAAGATCAAAAATATTAAATAAACCAGTCCCAGAAGCAATTGAGATATCCATACGATTCACTCCGAAAAGCCGATGGAAGATATACTCTTTGATGCCTAGATAATGCTTGGCTTTTGTGAAAATTTCTGACTTCTCAGAGCGTAGCCAAAGGAGCTTTGACAAAGGAGCCATCGGGTGAATCGGTGTACCTGTCCGCTCGTAGATTTCCTGACCTTTACCTGTTTCTTTGAGTTGCTCTGTGAATTTCACCGCCCGAGTATCGGCCCATGTAATCACACGCGTCAGCGGATTCCAACTCTCATCTAAAGCTATCAGAGAATGCATGGCTGAACTAAATGAAACTGCCGCAATCTCTGCTTTTTCGACTCCAGACTTTTCCTTGGCACTACGTACAAGCTCTGACAAAGCCGCAATAAGCGCCTCAAATATTTCATTCGGGTCTTCCTCTGCCATATCAGGCTCAGTACGATAAAGCTCGTAGGGCTTATTTACTGTTGAGACGATTTTAGCCTTATCGTCAAACAAGACCGCTTTTGTGCTTGTCGTCCCCAAATCTATTCCGATATAATATTTCATTTTGTATCCACCGCGTGGCCACCAAAGCCATTTCTCATCGCCGCCACAACTTTTCCTGACATTGTATCATCTTGAAGCGAACGCTGGCGTGATAAAAGCGACAAGGTAATCACTGGTGCAGGGATTCCAAGCTCCAAAGCCTCTTCAACCGTCCACTTGCCCTCTCCAGACGAATACATCCGACTGGCGATCTGTTCAAGCTTTGG
>JAIRUS010000137.1 GCA_031254295.1 Streptococcaceae bacterium
CAAAGTCCAAAAGGATTTTTCTCGCCTGCATCAAGCACTTCTTGGATTTTATTATCTGGAATCAAGCCACGGTCTTCGGCGAAACAAACAAAGACAATACGATCGATGATTTTCTGCGCTTTTGAGATGGCAAAGTTAAAGTCATGATGCGTCTCGGGATTCTTCCGCCAAATATCTCTCAATAACTCAAGACGAGCTGCCTTATAATCGGCGTAGAACTTTTTAGAAATCTGTTCTTGCTCCATGCGCACCTCTGACAGGAGGCTTTCACTCCTCCCTGTCACAAAGTTTTCCGCCCTAAGCAAGTAGTACCAGGTCTTAAAGTTCAAATAATCCTTATCAGGATTCGCCAAATCATCTAAAGTCCAAACCTCATAGTCAAGCTGATTATCCTGATAAAGCCTGAACTCATAGAAATTTGACACAATCACAAAAGGACAATGACGATATTGTGGTTTATACTTAAACGCCTGCTGTACAGGTGACAAATGCCCCTCACGCTGTTGTGGCTTATCAAGCGAGATGTTCGCCCCTTTGTATTCAATTACCGCCTGAATATTTTCTTCATTTGCCTGCGTCAGAATCGCATCAGGAATCTGACCGCCCTGAGCCGTCGGCTTTGACTTGATTGTCCAGTCAGCCTCAGGTTGAAACTTATAGCCTAAAATCTCACCAAAAATCTGTTGATTATAGCCCTGCTCACGATCCGTTTCCTTATCCGTTCGGAGCGTCCCCGAATGATAATCCTTTTGCCAGTTTTGGACAATTTGAATCAAAGGCAAAACAAACGCCGTCTCCGTCTGCGCCGCTAATTCCTCAACTTTATGAATCGGAAAAATCTTTGCCATTATTGCTCCTTTTATTAAGATGTAAATTAGACTGTTTAGCTCCGTAGGAAGTTGCCATGTGACTTGCAGCTTTAGCTGCTTATCAAGCATGGACACTGTAGTCACGAAGTGACGAGGTAGGAAAGCAAGGTTTCGTGCACAGCATGGGTTCTTGAGTTGCCACTTCGACTAGGCACTTTTAGTACCTTAGCGAGAATGAACACTGTTAGGTATCTAATCTCCTAGGAACTAGGAGGGCGAACCCAGTTGTCTATCAATGCCAAGCCATTTCAGTTTATCTATCTTCTTGTTCCTTTGATATTTTTTTAATTCTATCCACAGATTTTGCTTGCGAGATTGATTTAAGCTGTTTGAGAGCGAGTTCACGTAAAATTTGAAGACGTTCCGCTTGAGATAATCCTTGCTGAATCATAAGCGCATTGTTGCTCTCGAGGCTGGCCATGATGATGTTTTGTTCAATACTTGCGTGGTCTCTTTGATTGCCCTGCTTATCAGGATTTTTCTTCTTAAAATCTTTAGCCGTCAATCCAAATAGTGCAACATTTAGCAAATCTGCCTCATTGGCATAAGTATAAGCAATCTGGGCTTTTGATAAGGCTTCAGGTAGTAAAAATTCTTTAATAGCCTCTGTATGCAAGCTATAATTTGCTTTCGCAAGTTCTCGCCTCACATTCCATTCTATCTGATTACTATAAGCTTCACTCTGCTTGAGACGTTGATACTCTTTTATGATATAGAGCTTAAACTCTGGCGAAATCCATGAGGCAAATTCTAAAGCAATATCAGAATGCGCATAAGTTCCTCCATAACGTCCTGATGAAGATCTTAAGCCAATAGCATTCATCCGCTCTATCCACTGTTTTGGAGTTAAAACTAGTCTCGAACGCTCATTTCTAACCGTATGGAATTCCATACGGTTAAAATCTGGGTTATTTAATTCTTCCCAAACAGCCAGAAAATCTATTGTTGAGTAATTGCTTAGCCAATTCGCAATGACTATTCTCGGATCGTTCAAATTTTTATATTTCGCAATATCTGTTAAACTAATATAATCGTCTTGGTTTTGTGTCAGGATAGAAATTTCAAATCCTTGAGTTTCAATTTTGTTCTTTATCGCCTTCATTTAGCACCTTTCCGGGATTTTTTCCTTTACAAGACTTTCTGAATCATCTTCGCACAACAGGTTGAAACAAATTAATATTAACTGTCATCATAATGTTAATTATAGCGTTTTCGGACTCTAATTAACATTATTTTGTTAGTTATTTAGTCTTCTCGTTTTCGACTTTCTGGCTATATTTCTATTTTTGCTATCTCTATTATTTTTCAATCTTATAAGAAAATTTCTTGAAAGTTTTCATCTAATTTTTTCGTTTCTTGTGCAAAGTCGTAATAAGCTGGCTTGTTATTATAGAAAAGTTCCAGCTGCAGCTTGCCCTCAGCAACAATCTCGTCAAAGAGTTCAACATTCACACAGTAGTGGTCATCTGACAAACTATGCCAAAAGAGCTTCGTGCCACAGTTTTTGCAGAAACCACGCTCAACATTTTCACTTGAGCGATAAAGCGAGAGGAAATCCTGACCTTTGGAAATCTCAAAATTTTCACTTGTCCCAGGATCGCAAGCATGAGCTGGACCACCGCTTTGCCTGCGGCACATGCTGCAATGGCAGACGTAGATAAAGTCACCGTATTCTTTGATCATAACTTCAATTTCGCCGCAGAGACAATGTCCTGTCATGTTTTTCATCTTTATTTCTTTCGCCTTTTAATCTTCCCCTTTAGCAGTTCCGAATATTTCCCATTCTCCCCCAAATACTTCTCGCGCAAGTCTTCGTCTTTGAGCAATGGGAAGCCAAGTTTCGCGCGTTCTTCGATAAAGG
>JAIRUS010000034.1 GCA_031254295.1 Streptococcaceae bacterium
AGAGATAAAAGCACGCGCTTTTTCTTTAACTTTTTCATTTCCTAAAAATTTTTCCTAATTCTCTAGTTTGTTAATTCTTTAACTTAATATTACTTTAAGATATTAACACAATATATTTCGTTTGTCTATAGACACCTTCCATTCTTGGCATCTATCCAAACGGATTTTATCAAAAGTTAGAATTATTTTATTTCTGTCTCTTTCTTTCCATAGTACTCAACCAGTTTCCCCACAACTTGGCTTTCAACCATCTTATGAACCTGCCCAATCGCACTTGCAATAGCTTCTGGGTTGGAATTTCCATGTGCTTTGACGAGAGGAGCTTTTAGACCAAACAGAACCGCCCCACCTACACCCGAGCCCATGCTCTTTAAGGCTGAAAGGTCATTTTTTATAAGGGCGCCACCAATTTTTGTCTTGAGGCCGCCGTTTTTGATTGTTGATTTAAGAACTTTAAACATCGTAGACATCGTGCCTTCAATAGCTTTCAAGACGGCATTTCCAGTAAAACCATCGGCTACGACTACGTCCGCAATACCGTCTAGAATATCACGCGCCTCAATATTTCCAATAAAATGAATCAGGCTTTGCTCGTTTAGTTCTTGTAACATGCCATGCACTTCTTTAATCATCGCTGAACCTTTGGACTCTTCAGCTCCATTTGATAAAAGGGCCACGCGAGGGTTTTCAATCCCGCGCACGTGCTTTGCATAGTAACTCCCAAGAATCGCGTAGTCTCGGAGATGTTCAGGCTTATTCTCAGCATTAGCCCCCAGATCCAACATATCAAATCCTCTACCATCAGCCGTTGGCAGAGTTGTGAGCAGACCTGGACGCTCAACTTTCTTGATACGTCCAATCTGCAAGAGGCCTGCCGTCAAAAGTGCACCAGTTGAGCCAGCAGACAAGACCGCATCTGCTTCACCTAGCTTGACAGCCTGAATCGCCCGCACCATTGAGGAATCTTTTTTTGTTTTGATAACTCGCAATGGATCGTCATGAAAATCAACTACTTCTGTAGTTGGGACGATTTCTACATTTTTCTCATTTTCTAGCAGTTCACGAATTTTAACTTCATCGCCAAAAATCAAAAACGTCATCTCTGGAAAGTTCTTCTTCGCCTGATTAATTCCTTTAATGACTGCCTCTGGCGCAAAATCTCCACCCATCGCATCAATTGCAATTTTCATACATTATCCTCTTCCTTTTAACTAACATTTTCACTATTTAAATCGTATTCTCAGACCTAGTAAGCCCGTCTGGCTCACTAAAACAGCCCCTAAAATCATAATAAGACCTAGACAAATCATGATGAAGCTCGCAGTCTTTCGGCCAACTAACTTCTCAGAAAATAAGACGATTCCGATTCCAAGCAAAGCACCCAACACATTTGTCATGACGTCCGTGATATCTGTTGCACCAACCGCAAAAATATATTGTAGCACTTCGTAACTCACACTTGTGATGGCAGCTATCAAAAGCTGAGGCGCAAATTTTCGACTGCGCCCCATTGACACCACAAGCAGACCCCCATAAGGAACAAAAGCCACTACATTGAGTGCAATCTCCGTCAGACCTCCTGAACCTGCAAAAGGAACAAGATTCAGGCTTCTTCCTGCTGCCGAAGCTATAAAGGCTGGCAAATTTGGTGATAACTTAAACAAGATGAGCCAAGTCAAAAATAAAAAATACAGAACTAAAACTAATCTAGAAAAAATTTTCAAATCAGTTTCCTTCCAACTCTAGCCATTGGTAGAGACGTGCCGTGATAAGGCAGTCATTTAAGGCATCATGAGATTTCATATTCATATCAAAGAAATATTTAATCGTTGACAGTTTATAGTTTTGTAAAAATGGCATTTTTTGTCGTGCAGCCGTTATGGTATCATAGGTAGCAAAAAATTCATGGCGTTTACGTGTATCTAGTTCATAGTCCAGAAAACTCATGTCAAAGCCAATATTATGTCCGACAATGAGTTCTCCAGATATAAAGTCTACAAAGCCATCAAAGACCTCATCAAGGATTGGTTGTCCCTGTAAGTCTTGGGACGAAATCCCTGTCAGACGTGTAATATGCGAACTCACAGTCGACCGTCTTGGTTTGATAAGCTGGTCATAACGCGCCAATTCTGTCTTACCGTCAAATTTCACGGCACTTAATTGAATAATTTCATTATGGCTTGGAGAAAATCCTGTTGTTTCAAAGTCCATCACAATGTAGGTCGATTTTGTCATAGTTTATTTTAGCATAAATTATAGTCTGATATTCCTCTCAAAATCCGCCAAAACAATCCATAGTTAAAGAAAAAGAGCGTTTTGACGCGCCCACTTCTTTTTATTCTGAACTAATTAACCGCTCCATCTCAGCCAGCACACTTGAATCGTCATTTGTTCCAATGACATAGTCCGCCACGGCTTTGATGTCATCAACCGCATTTTCCACAGCTACCGCTACACCTGCATACTGCAACATCTCGTAGTCATTCATCTGATCCCCAAAAGCTACCACATCTGTAGCCTCTAGTCCCATGTGTTTTGCCAATCTGTCAAGACCAGTTGCTTTCGTGACACCTTTGGGAATGATATCTATTGAAGTAAAGCCAGTCGTTGTCACGCGCACAAATGGAAGCTGAGTTTCAAGCACTGCTGAAAGCTCTGCTAGTTTTGTATCTGGAAAATTCGTCGTGATTTTAAGCAAATCATCCTCAACATCTTCGATATGCTTCACTCTCTCTATCCCTACATAGTAAGTCTGAATCTTCTCAAAGTAGTCTTCCGAGCAAGTTTCAGGCACATAAGCCCCATGATGCCCCGAAATCAGAAAATCTTCCGTCCCATCTGGCAATGCGCGAATCGCATCAATAATTTGTCGAATCTGTCCCATCTCAAACTTCGCAATGAAAATTTTCTCGTTCTCATAAGAAACCAAAGCGCCATTTTCCCCTACATAAGCGATTCGATCTTCGACATCTTTAAAAAGCTGGCGCAGCGCAATCTCTGCACGTCCAGAAGAAACAGCAAAGACATCATTTTTCATCTCCAACTTATCAAGCAACTTCATGAGACGTTCTTCATCATAATGATGATCATTACGTAAAAATGTTCCGTCCATATCTGTCGCAAAGATTTTATTGTATTTTGTCATATCTTGATTATAACGTAAAAAATCGCAAACAGCATATTAAAATAAAAGGTTCTGCTAGCACAAGCTTTTTATCCTCTACGCGTTCACATTATCCTCAATTTCCTTATCTGGGATGACCCAAGGAATCAGCGTCGCCACAACAGATATCATGACTGCAAAAGGGAGACTAAATAAGATTGCTACAACGAAGCCCGTCATTGCCGTAAACCAAGAAATGATGGCTTTTTTAAACCATAAGCTTCTAAAATAGGAAGCAATAAAGTCCTGCTGCTTGTATATCTCGTAACCCAAGCGTGTATATACCAAATCTGCAACCAAGATATTCAGCCCAAAAAGAAGTTCTGGGGCTTGCATCGTCGGGTAGGCTGCCATCCAGCTGGTTGTAAAAGGAACAAGGCTAAAGAAAAATAACAAAAATAGGTTCCACCACAAAATCTTGCCATTGACCTGCTTCATCAGCTGAAAGAGATGATGGTGATTATTCCAATACACAGCCAGTGCCGCAAAACTCACAACATAACTGATAAAGACAAATCGCAAATTCCATAATGCATCCCAATACCCGCTCATAGGCGTTTTTAACTCTAAAACCATAATAGTAATGAGTATCGCAAATACACCATCAGAAAAAGCTGAAATTCGTTCTGTTTTCATTCTATTTCCTCTATCCTTACTTATTTTCCTAAAAAATAACCCCTGTATACTTATTACAGGGGCATTGTATTAGTCAGCCCAGAGAGCTTGTACTTTCTTCTGAACTTCTGCATTCGCCAAGAAGTCATCATAATTTTCATTGACACGGTCAATACAGCCTTTCTTGCCTAGCACAATGATATGGTTGGCAATGGTTGAAATGAACTCATGGTCATGTGTGCTGAAAAGCAATGAACCTTTGAAATTTGTCAGGCCGTCATTTAGCGCTGAAATTGACTCCAAGTCCAAATGGTTTGTCGGATCATCAAGAATCAAAGCATTTGCCCGAAGTAACATCATCTTAGACAACATGACGCGGACTTTTTCGCCACCTGAGAGGACTTTGACCGACTTCAACGACTCCTCACCACGGAAAAGCATACGGCCAAGAAAACCACGGAGATACGTGTTGTCATCTTCTTCTTTGGTTTTTGTGAACTGACGCAACCAATCCAAGATTGAGTCTTCACTCTCAAAGTCTTTTGTATTATCTTTTGGCAAGTAGCTTTGCGAGCTAGTAATTCCCCACTTAATCTCGCCTGTCACTTCCATATTTTCACCGATATCGCCTGCCACCGCACGCAATAAAGCTGTTTGCTGGATATCATTTTGACCGATGAACGCCGTCTTATCTCCTGGATTCAAGATAAAGCTAATATTTTCAAGGATTGGCTCACCTTCAATTGAGACAGATAGATTGTCCACTCGAAGCAAGTCATTTCCAATCTCACGGTCCTGATCAAAGTTAATAAATGGATATTTCCGTGAAGATGGCACAAATTCCTCAACTTCAATCTTATCCAGCATTTTTTTACGTGACGTCGCCTGCTTAGACTTTGAGGCATTAGCCGAGAAACGCGCGATGAATTCTTTGAGTTCTGCAATTTTTTCTTCGGCTTTACGATTTTGATCTGATTGCAAACGAAGGGCTAGCTCAGACGATTGTTTCCAGAAGTCATAGTTTCCTGGATAGAGCTTGATCTTTCCATAGTCAAGATCTGCCATGTAGGTACATACATTGTTCAGGAAGTATCGGTCATGGGAAACAACGATGACAGTATTTTCAAAGTTAATCAAAAATTCTTGCAACCATTCGATGGCCTGAATGTCAAGTCCATTGGTTGGCTCGTCAAGAAGTAAGACATCTGGCTTACCAAACAAAGCACGCGCCAAAAGCACCTTGACATGCTCCCCAGCTGTCAGGGTTGACATAAAGTCATAATGAACCTTATCAGAGATTCCAAGTGATTGGAGAAGTTGAGCGGCTTCTGTCTCAGCTTCCCAGCCCCCCATCTCCGCAAACTCCGTCTCAAGCTCTGCGGCCTGAACACCATCTGCTTCTGTAAAATCTTCCTTCGCATAAATCGCGTCCTTGGCATCACGCACCTCTGCCAGACGTGCATTTCCTGCCATCACCACATCAAGTGGTGTCTGATCTTCATAGTCAAAGTGATTCTGACGTAGCACCGACATACGTTCTTGTGGTCCCATTGACACATGGCCTGTTGAGGGCTGAATCTCTCCATCTAAAATCTTAAGAAAAGTTGACTTACCCGCACCATTTGCGCCAATCAAGCCGTAACAGTTGCCGGGAGTGAACTTAATATTGACCTCATCAAAAAGTTTACGGTCTGAAAATACAAGTGAAATATCTGAAACTGTAAGCATATATCCTCCAAAAAAATAGTCGCTGTTGTGTATTTTACCATATTTAGAGATTATTTGCGCTTTGTTCAGATACAACCATCAGCTGATTTCCTAATCTCAAAACAAAATATCTAGGTCTTTTTATTTTTGAGTTTTCTTTAAGCTTTGAGATTTATAATCATATCTTGTAAGTGATTCCTAGCACTTACACTCCTAAAAAAACTTTTTCATATTACTCCTAAATTAAAAATCTATCGTGAATCAGGCGGTAGGTTTTTAATTTTCCTTCTATAAAATAAAAAACGCCCGAAGGCGTTTAGAATCATCTAAAATAGATTATTTGATAAGCTGTGATGCAGCCTCAGCAGCCATTTGAGCATCTTTCAATACTTTTTTACGACTTGCTGTCATCGCGGCAGCAGCGACACCGAGGACGATAAACCCACCATACATCACCATCATGTCTGAAGCTTCACCTGTTTCTGGTAATACTTTAGCATCAACTTTCTTAACAGTTGCTGTAGGAGTTACTGAGGCAACTGGTGCTACTGAAGCAACTGATGATGGTGCCACAACATTTGCATAGTAAACTGCAAGTGAAGCATCAAAGCTCGCTGTAGATGCAAATAACGATACAACATTCATATCATCTTGAACATAGAAATAGTTTCCTGCTGATGAAGCCAATGACATCTCAGATGCAATCCCAGAAACTATAGTTGTTGCAGCTGAAGCATAACTTGACATCTCCGTAACAGCATAACTTGCGAGCGTATAAGCTGTATTCACTAAGGGGCTATCGTCAGTTGAACTTGGTGTTGCTGCCACAGCAGAAGAAATCGTTGCAAGAGCAGATGAGGCCAAGCTACTTGCTGATGCAATAGCATTAGAATATGAAACTGCCAATGATGCATAGTTTGATGTTGCGGTAGGAATAACCTGATTGGCCGCTGTAGAAGTTGCCAGACTAGAAGCTACAGACAACATATAGCTACCTTGTGAAGCATACGCTGAAGCATCATAAGCTATAAGCGATGTGGCTTGACTTTGATTTGAAGCAAGAGCTAGATAACCTGCTGAGGCATTGTAAGAGGCAACTGAACTTTCCACTATTGCAAGTGATGAGTCTCCCTGTGTTGAGTCAGATGCTGTAGCCACCTCTCCCGCTGCGACAAGAGGTGCTATAGCCACCAATGACCCCGCACTCGCAGTGCTTATAGCAGAAGTTGCTATTGAGCTTGCCGCAATCGCTGCTGATGACATTGCTGTTGCGGCACTTGAAGTAACAGCCACGTCTGAGTTAATGTCTGCATAAGCCACTGTTTGGCCAACTGCGACATTTGCTACTGTATCTGTTGCAACAGCTACACCTGTAATCACAACCAAAGCGGTTGCTGCGTAGAGCCAAGATTTACCTGATTTCCAAGATTTAAAGTTTGTTTGTTTTGTCATAAGTTCTCCTAAGTTCTATTCTTAAATTGTTCTCCTAATTATAGAACTATATTAGACATTAGTCAAATATTTTTTGCGGTTTTGTCTATTTTTATGCGAATAGACATATTTTTTAGAAGATTATCTGATATTTTGCCTTCAAGCTTCGCATGAAACAAAATGGAAATTATGAAAAAAGCTATGGATACCTTATCTTTATCACTAAAGAAAGTTTAAAGATACTTAATTTCAGATTTTCATAAAAAATTCTTGACAAGGACTTCACAAAATTGTAAGATGATGAAAGTAATTGAAAAACAAGATTAAGGGAACTGTGAAGTATTTATGAAATCAAGGAAAATATTATTTAGACAATGTATTTTATGGCTAGGACTCGTCATTTTTATGTTATCCTTTACGCAAGTGATTTCTGCATCGTCAACCCTTCCTGCGAAGCAATGGTGTAGGACATGCGATAGGCAATGGCATAAATTGGTTAAACCAGAATGTTGTGAAGCCAGTTGATAATTTTCTAAATAGTACAATTGGTCAATATGTGGGAAGTGCGTTTGTGGGCGGTCTATTAGCAGGTGCTACAATATTAGCTGCACCAGAGGAAACAGCCATTGGAGGAACACTGGTTTTAGGAGATGTTCTTGTGGCAATGGGAAGAAGTGTTCTTGGCAAGACAATTGGCGATTTTCTTGATGGGACAATAGGAACGGTTAAAACAGACTCTGGGACGATTAATCCTACAAAACTTCCGAAAGCAGGTGGTGAAATTAACGCAGAGAATGGAGATGTAGAAAATCTTTCAAATATGTCTCCTAATGAAATTGCCGAATTGTCTAAAGGTGAAATACAAGAAAATTTACCCCAAGGATGGAAATACTATGATAATAATGGTTTTACACAGGTAAAAGATGAAGATGGAGTTACAAGAATAAGAATAGATCCTCCTAGTAAAAATGGAAATCCCGATTATCCCCACATGCACATTTATAATCAAAATGGGGAACCATTAGATATGGATGGGATCGTTGTTGACAGAAAATCTCCCGACGCCCACATACCTTACGATAAGTAGAAAGTTGATAAAAGATGATTGATGTAGATAAAATGCAAAATGAGGTAAATAATATGGAGTATCAAGATGCCCCTATCTTGGATATTCAAGCGGCTTTTCTTGGTGATGAAATCTCAATATATATTGAGAATGATAAAGATACAAGTTACAAAGTTTTATTTTCAGAGTGTCTAAAAGTAACATATACAACAGACGTAGCTATTCCAAATTGGAGGAAAGGAAAAGTTAGAGATATGTCCCGCTCTCAGTTAGGGTATTTTGCTCAGGAAATTGAGCTTTTTGAGGAAGAGGAGAAGGGTTTCATAAGGGTTGAATGTAATTTTCACCCTATGTACATGACGATTATTTGCAAAGAGATTGAACTAGATAAAATTAAAAATTCAGATATTAACTTCTTTTGGGGAAATAAATGAAAATTGATGGATTATAAGTCAGCTAGAGCAAAATACATTGTTTAATGATATAAAAGATGCTTTAGGAGAATAGAAGTGTATAAATATAAAGATGCAAATAATTTATTGATCAAAAAATTCCCAGTGCTTGATAAAATATATAAAGAAGATGAAGACTATTACGTTGATCTTCCATATTTATTTTATGAGCCATTTTTCACAAAATACATTATAGATAAAGTAAATTCAAATGATTTCAAGGCTCTTGAAGAAGTATTTGATTTTGTTGAAGACATGTTTGTGAATAGTGATGAAGAAATAAAAAATTTAATAGGAGTAGCCGTTGTAGAGAGCTTGTCCTATGAAAAAGACTTTATGGCTCGCTATCAAGAATTTGAGTTTCTATTTGGTCCACTTACTTTGAAAAGTTTTGAAGCTATAGATTGGGTACCAAAAGGAACCAGCGAAAAGTAATAAAAGAGAGAATAAATTTCAATTTAAGAGAACCAGTGAAATTTATTTTTTGATGTACTTAAATATAATTAAGTAACATTAATATCTAGTTTGAGTTTTTGAAATATCTTAATGAGAAAATATTCATGCTTCAAAAAGATACAATAAAAAATTTGATGGGAAAAAATATTTTGAATGCTTTTGCTGAAATAGAGAAATAAAAGTGATTATACATTTACTCCTAAAGATTTGGGGAGATGAGATGATAAAGTTTAGATATAAAATTTATAAATCTTGGCTAGATTCAAGTGATTACTCAATGTTACAAGGGGAATACGGGTATTTTGAAATAGTTATTGGCAATCATTCATATGGTGATATTCCTGCGCTAAAGGCTCTAGAGCTTTCATCTAGTCTTTTGGATATTTGGTTTGAAAATATAGCAGAAGCACTTATTATGCTTCGGGAAAATCCTATAGTGTATGTTGGGGATATTGATTCTCCATTCTCATGGATTCAGTTTCAAGTAAGCGATAAGGATAATATTACAGTAAGTCTTCTGAAGACAAAAAATAAGTTGTACACAAAATTGGTTCAAACAACTCTAAATAGTGAAATAGAGAAAAAATGGGTAGAAATTGTCAAGGTTGATGAACTTTATTTATCGTTCAAGGAAGCTTTAAATTCATATATTCTAGAACTGAAAGCTTTGAATCCTTTAGAAGATAAGAGAATAGTGAAGCTCCAAGAACTCCAAAAACTTTTATATTTAAGTGACTAAGGAGATGAGAAAATTAAGGATAAATGGGAATATTAAATAATTTGAGAAAAATATTGAAGAAGGAAATTTTAAAAAAACACGCCAAATAGCTAAAAAATTCACAACTGAAGAACTGGCAAATTTCATGTTTTCCCAAGATTATAGCTCAGAAAAAGAAACAGTATTTTACTTTTTCATGTTGGACTGGCTTTATGATGAAAAAAATGCAATGCTTGAAAATATTGCGTGTGGAATAATAAGTTTTTGTCTAACTTGGATGCCAGGAGCTTATTATTTAGGAATGCACCATATGGAGAGAGCTGTGGCGTTAGAGCCAGACGAGATTGAGTACAAAAAAGCAATGCTTCTGTTTTTTGAAGTTCCAGAGCGTCCTTTGTCAATTGAAAAAGCACGTTTTTATGCAAATCAAATTCTTGAAGTTGACCCAGAATACGAATCTGCTCATCGTGTTCTGGCTATGATAAAAACGATGAAAGAGCGGAATGAGATTTCTGAGTGAACAAGGAAAGATTGGCACATTATATTCTTCAGTCAGAATTTCAAGTGACTAGGGAACTTGTGGAAGGACAAAATAAAAGAGAAGTTCTTATTGATTTATTAGATATTTCTTTTGACACGAAAAATATTGCAGTTTATTTTTTTCTTGAAGATTGGATTTATGACAAAGAAAGTGCAGAACTTCATTCTATGGCTTCATCTCTCCTGAGCGTGGCATTTGCTTGGGTGCCAAGAGCTTATCATATTGCCTTTAGACATATAAGACAAGCAATTAAATTAGAACCGAGTAATCTAGATTATAAAGAAATGATTTTGGAATACCATGAAATTCCAGAGTGTCTTTTATCGCTAGAAGAGGCTATTGACCATGCAGAACAGGTTATAGAGCGTGAACCAAAGAGTAAAATTGCTCGAAATTTTTTGAGATGAAGAAAAAATAATTAAAATTAGATTAACAGTTATTAATAGATTCAAAGACAGATGAAAATATGATTTATAATACTAAAAATCACAGTTTATATTATGAAAATTTTGTTTATACGAATACTAGAACAAGTTTTTTCTTAACTATTGACATGTTAGAGTTTGACCTTAATTCTAAAAAATTAAAAATCATTTCAGGATATTTGCCGTTGAATAAAGCAAAAAAAACGAAAAGAGTTTAGACTTGATATTGGTACAAAGTCTATTCATCAAGGAGAGGATATAATACTTTTGACTTTATGCCAGAAATGAAAAAATATTTTGCCTTCAAGCTTCAATCGTGCTAAAATAAGGCCATGAATTCACGAATATACCTTCAACCTGATGCTTTACCAACCCAAGACATGATTCGCACGGCCAACCGACTTTTTCGCCATTTTGCCAAGGAAGTAACTTTTCTACAGCAAGTAGATAAGGAAACGGCTGATATCACGATGAATCGTCTACGTTGGGCTCTTATAATGAATGATAATTTTGATAAGGCCTTGGTTAAATCTGGAAATCTTATATTGGATATGGCCTACAATACTTCTGATGATTTCAAAAAGGTTTTTGATGATAATGACGAAATCGCAAATCTTATCGTTATCAATAATGATGATAATGAGAGCGTAATTGAGTTCGCAAAAGAGGATCAGACAAAGGCTAAAAGAAAATAAAAAATGTTTTTACTACTATTTATAAATTCAAAAAATCCCTTGTATATCATGTTGCGATATTAGGGATTTTTTCAAGTCTTAAAATAGAAAAAATAAGTCTTTATTTAATATATTAGATAAAGACTTATTTTAGGAGAAAGCTTATTTTTCACCATCCATACGAATCCCTTGCAAGAAGTAATTATTGAAAAGAATATAGAGAATGATAATCGGGATAATTGTCAAAATCGAGGCTGCCATAATTCGGTTCCACATTTGCCCACCTTGATCCGCTGCTTGTAAAACTTGTAATCCTTTTGTCAATGTGAATTTTTCTGGAGTTTGAAGATAGAGCATCGCATTGAAGAAATTATTCCAAAAGCCCATGAAGACAAAAACAGCTTGAGCTGCAATAGAAGGGCGAGCCAGTGGCATGACAATACGGAAGAATGTTCCCGTTCGGCTGAGTCCATCAATGGTCGCTGCTTCTTCCACATCACTTGGGAAATTCAGGAAGAACTGGCGCATCATGAAGATATTCGCAATATTTACCGACATTGGCAAGATCAAAGCCCAGAAGCTATCCATCATTCCCAGATTTTTAATGATTAGGTAGTTCGGAATCAAAAGGACTTGCCCTGGTACCATCATCATGGCCAAAATACCATAATAAATTCGCTGCCGTCCAGGGAAATGAAGCTTGGCCAATGAATAACCTGCCATGGAGTTTAAAAAGACATTAATCACAGTTCCAATGACTGAAACGATCACCGAGTTGATAAACCATTGTACAAACATTGAGCCAGACGATGAGCTAAAGAGATACTTATACTGCTCGATTGTAAAGTGATTTGACCAGATACTCATCTTTCCACTGATGATTTCAGCTTCAGGTTTAAAACTCGCTGAGATTGCAAAGAGGAAAGGATAAAAGGTGAGAATCGCATATACAACTAAAACAATGTAAAGGACAGTTCGTAAAATCTGTTGTTTCTTAGTTCGTTTCAATGCCGTTTCCTCCATTCAATCGTTCTGCGATTCGTGAGACAACAAAGATAATTACTGCCAGAAGAATTGCGATTGCTGCAGCATAGCCCATTTGGTTATTTTGCCCAAAGGCATATTGATAGATAAGCAGGGCAACAGTCAATGTCGAGTTGGCTGGTCCACCAGAACCATTTGAGAAGATATAGGCCTGATCGAGCATCTGGAAAGTTCCAATAATTCCTGTCAATAAGACAAAGGTTGTGATTGGCCGAAGATGGGGCACCGTGATATAGCGGAATTTTTGCATGACGTTCGCTCCATCAATCTCTGCTGCTTCATAAAGACTGTCTGGCAGGTCAACTAAAGAAGCCAGATAAATCGTCATAAAGTAGGGCACAGTTGACCAGATATTCATGACCATGATAACTTTCAGCGTCCAGTTTGTATCATTAATAAAGTTTATCGGCGCATGTATGGCCTGCATGTCTAAGAGCAAGCTATTGATTGGTCCATGTAAATTGAAAAGAAACATGAAAATCATCGTCAAGGCTGCTGAACTTGTTAAGGTAGGCAAGAAATAAACTAAACGAAAAACTTTTTTAAATTTAATTCCTTTATTTGCCAAAATATAAGCTATGACTAAGGCAACAAGCGTCTGAACAGGTACAACAATCAAAGCAAAGAAACTCGTGTTTTGAAGGGCACGTATCAATTGTTTATCTGAAAACAAATTTGACCAGTTCTTAAAATTATTCCACTCATAGGTATGTGCAATCATATTGACATTGTTGAACGATAGATAGACTGAAAATAAAATCGAGAGAACAAAGAAAACAAGAATAATGACTAGCGCAGGTGCAATAAAAACGTAACCTTGAAGAGCTTCCTGTCGGTTTCGTTTACTCATCTTCTGTTTTAGCTTTGGAATTTCCATAAAACCTCCTAAAAATGTGATAAACATTTAAAATTAAGGAAATCTCTAAAAACTCAAGTCGAACATTTTAGAGATTCCTTAACTGCTTGTCAGGTATCAAACAAATCTAGCGAGGTTCTTACTTGCTAATCTTGCTATTGGCATCATCGTCGGTAGATTTAAGTGCTGTCTTAAGATCGCTATCCGTTGCCCCCTTCTTGAAGGCATTAACGATAAAGTTGTTATATGATGTGGCAATTGTTGAAAGATTCGTACCATCTTGCCATGGTGTTGCATAAGAAAGTTCAGCTTGATGAACTTGAAGCGCTGGATTTGACTTAAAGAAACTTGAAGCACTGGCAACATCTTCACGAGATGGCAATGTTCCAACTCCTTCTGTCAATGTCGCCATACCGCTCTTGCTTGTTACATACGAAATCCACTTGCTAGCTAGGCTTGCGTTCTTAGTGCTCTTTGACTCACCCCAACCAACTGTGTACATCATCGTTTGCTTCACATCTTTATAAGTCAAGTTTGGAATAACATCATATTTGACTGAGCTAAAGTTCGTATTGAGCTGTACAACGTTCCAGTTACCTGTCAAAGCCATTGCGAAGACACCATTACCAAAGCCTGCACCCTCATCGCCCTGTCCCATGTCTTTAGGCGTTGCAACTGCACCTGTGTTAAAGAGTTGTTGAACAGTTCCAAGATTTTTTAGAATGGTAGCATCTGAGAAGTTCGACTTACCCGCAGAAGTAATTGGATTTTTACCATCTGCCTCGATAAATTGCCAGTTACGGTTAAGATCAGCATTGACATTAATCAATTTAACCTTGCCTGCCCCATAAGCTGCATCAAGTTTTGCTTGTGCCGTTGGTGCCCAAGTGATAAAGTCTTCCCATGATTTTGGAATAGAGGTCTCATCAATTCCTGCTTTTTCAAAAATGCCTTTATTGACATATATAGCCAAAGTTGAGACAACTTTTGGTGCGGCATAGAGCTTGCCATCTGTTGTAAATTGCTTTGCTACGTTAGAGATAAAGTCTGAAGACTTCACAACACTTGAAAGATCGGCCAAGGCACTATTTT
>JAIRUS010000063.1 GCA_031254295.1 Streptococcaceae bacterium
CAAGAAGAAGCAGAACTTGAAGAATTTTACAGAAATGAAGAAGATTTCAGCGAACCTTCTCAATTTTGGGGCTATTCTGAAACACAAGAAGATTCTACAGAGAAATTAACCTTTGAGTCCTCTTTTCATGAGGACAAACTAAAGCCTGAATATAGTGATGAAAGTATTGAAGGCTTTGAAAACTTTGAGACAGACGAAGTTTTAAATGATGGATTTTTAAAGAAGTTTACTCGTTTTACAAGTTCTCATAAATACCTGTTGTGCTTTATCCCGCTAATCTTTCTGGTTTTATTTTTGGCGACAGCTTCAACAAGTCATTACGGTAGGATAAAAAAAACAGATTTTACCTACTTAGGAAATATTAAGAATTCAATTCCAAATGGTACAGGGGCAATTGCTTACAGTAATGGTGACAGTTACAAAGGGAACTTTGTAGATGGGAAATTTTCAGGAAAAGGGACTTTTACGTCAAAATCTGGAAAGTGGAGTTATACTGGGAATTTCACAAATGGACTGCCAAATGGGACTGGTCTGATGACAACAGCAGATGGCCAGAAGCATAATGAAACTTTTAAGAATGGAGCGCTTAGCCAATGATGAAAAACTCCATCCAAGATATAAAGCTAAATAAGGAGAGTAATAAGAAAAGTAATCAAATCAGACATTTTGGTTATATACGTAGCTTAGGGCTTCTTTTAGTCCTTATTTATCATTTCTATCCTAAAATATTGCCTGGAGGATTTATCGGAGTTGATATTTTCTTTACGTTTTCAGGTTATCTTATCACTGCACTGATTATCGCAGAGGTCGGGAAGAGTCACAGATTTGACCTTAAGCGTTTTGCTGAACGACGATTCTTTAGGATTTTTCCCACCGTCTTTTTTGGAATTTTAGTTACATTGCCTCTTAGTCTGCTTGGAAGTTCAGATTTACGCTTCCAGATTAAGCAGCAAGTTTTGGCGACCTTGAGCTTTATTTCAAATCTTTATGAGTCAAGTACTGGGACATCTTATGAAAATAATTTTGCTCCACATATGTATGTTCACCTCTGGTCTCTTGCGATTGAAGTTCAGTTTTATATCGCTTGGGCGCTTGTTTTATGGTTCGTGATAAAATTTTTTGGCAAATATCTTAGATCAAAGCTGTTCCTTTTATCAAGCGTTATCGCGCTGACGAGCATGATTTCAATGTTTGGTGTAGCTATTGGGGCATCTCGTTATTCGCTTATTTACTATTCGCCATTTTTACATATTTTCCCATTTTTCTTTGGGGCGGCTCTAGCGTCACTTGTCGGAATTGATTCAAATAAATTTTTGAGAAGAGTTACAAAGAAGTATCGTCTTTCTGAAATTCGTAATCTTGCCGTTGTTTCAGCTGTATCATTGATTATACTGGCTTTATTTCTTCATTTTGATTGGAAATTTACTTATTTATTTGGCTTTAGTTTAGCCAGTATCTTTAGCTTGGTTTTAATTTTTAGCTTGCGTGTCATTCATGAAATGACAGTGCTGGAAGAACCTCGAGTTATTAAAGGTATTTCAGATATCAGTTATGGTGTATATATTTTTCACTGGGCTTTCTTGGTAATATTTCTTAATCTTAGATTGCCACATTCCCTTTCCGTTTTTTTGACTGTTATACTGTCATTTTCTTTGGCGGCTGTTATGTTTTATCTTATTGATCCAATCGTGCGGGGGAGAAAACAAATCCCAAGATTTTGGGAAAGTCTGATAGTGCTTGGAACTATAGTATTAATGCTTCCGAGTGGTCTAGCAATCATAAAATCAAGTGATGCCACTAGTTTGTCAGATTCATTGTGGCAAGGCACGGTGGCTCAGACAAGCCAAAATCTTTATATGGCAGAAAACTTAGTGGCGACGGGGCAGGCAGGAGCAAATATTCTTGTGATTGGAGATTCGGTAGCGAATGGGACACGTGTGGCCTTTGAAAACGCACCGATACTTGAGCAGACCATTCCAGCTACATATGGCGATACAGCTGGTGATCGAAAGATATCGTCAGATTTGATGTCAGATTTAACGAATGATTTGAAGAATTTACCAAGTAATACAAGCATTGTCATCGCCTTGGGGACAAATTCGACAGAACCCGATACGGATATCCAGATTTTAAAGAATGTAATTAAGCAGTATTCTGTTGCACACCATATTGTTTTGGTTACGCCAGCGAATTTCTCAGCTGGAGGACCCTTTAACTCGGATAAAATCGCAGATTGGGAAGTTTCGATAAAAGGAAAATATAAAAATGTAAGTATTGCCGATTGGCGAGCGACTGCAAGCGGGCATCCAGAATACTATGATGCAGATGGAGTCCATATTTCAGATCGTCCAGCAGGACGCACGGTCTGGTTGAATCTAGTCAAAGCAGCACTGGCAGGAAAATAAATCTTTCAAATTTGTCAAAAAATTGACTATAAAAGAGAGGAGCGTTTCATATAATGGCTTTCTTCCAAAATATTAAGATGGAAACTTTGTCCGAGGTAGATAAAACTATTTACAATTATCTATCAGGGAATATTGACAAGGTTCCCTACTTACGGGTTCGTGATGTGGCACATGAGGCTCATACTTCCCCTTCTTCGGTGATGCGTTTTATAAAGCATATTGGTTATGAGAGTTTCCCTGAGTTTCGTTTGGCCTTTCGTGAGGAAACGGTCACCTTACCCGATGAGTTGATGGGAGAGCGAATTTTAAGCAAGGATAATTTTCCTGCAGATTTGGACGAAAGATTGGCTAAGGTCGCTCAAATGATTATCAACTGTGAAAATATTGTCTTCTTTGGTGTGGGAATGTCTGCTTATACTTGTGAGACGGCCGCTCGCCTCTTTGCCATGTTGGGCTTTAATACGACGCCGTATACAGATAATACTTATCCTGTCTTTCAAAAGTTGAATGATACAAGTGATAATATATTTATTGCCCTTTCTGTCACGGGAAATACCAGTGAAGTAGTAGAGATTATGAATGGTGTGAAAAA
>JAIRUS010000092.1 GCA_031254295.1 Streptococcaceae bacterium
TGAAGCCCTGAAGCTCCAAACTCTTTATAAGCGTTCTTCCATACCTCCACTTGTTTGCGATTGATGCCGTACTTCTTAGCTAAGAAACGCTTCCCTCCAACTCCTGAGTCATAATCTTGCACTACTTGGAGTTTGAAATCAAATGAATATTTTACCATAAGAAAAGACCTTTCATAGTTTTGATAAGTCTATATTCTTGGGTGCACATCAGTTAATGGGTGGTTTTCTTGTCTACTACTTTATGTTATGAAAAATAAAAATAACAGAGCTAGCTCTGTTATTAATTTGCGGAAAGCGAGACTTGAACTCGCACCAGGAAAACTCCCGACAGGATCCTTAATCCTGCGCGTCTGCCAATTCCGCCATTCCCGCTCAAAATTGGTACTTGAGTATCTTATCAATTTTTTTATCGCTTGTCAAGCATAATGTAGTAAGACTAACAAATTGCTCTTACTTTGATTGTTAAAGATATAAACTTAATGCCAATCAATATCTCCAGTCTCATAATTAAAGTCAAAGTTAGGATCAGCATTTGCTAATGATACTGTACAATATCCATCTTTTTTAAATTGTTGTATTCCTCTTGTTTTGGCTTTATCAAGTGTTTTATCTTGTATAAATTTAAAATCAACAATGTCATCAGGGTTATCATCTTTAAAAATCTTACAGCAAATTGAAATCCTATAAGGATAGCGAGCGTTTTCGGAGTAATGAAGATGAACGCTATAGTCAAGCTGATCTTTTAGACGTTTTATCACGTATTTTTCATAAATGAAGAATTATCGTTTTTGAATTAGAATCAGATGGTACTAGGGATAAAATGGTGAAATTCAGTGAGCAAAATGGAATATGTGTCAAGAAAAGTCTGAAATAAAAAGCCTGTGAAGGCTTATGAACAAGGAGCCAACGAGATTTGAACTCGTACACCTGCGTAAACAGGTTCGACGGATTTCGAGTCCGTTGCAGTACCGGATTGTGCCATGGCTCCAGCAAATGAAAAAAGAAGTAAAATTATCAAGAGGATAACACAAATTCAGTCAGTATGTTTGCGCCCAAGCGAAGCGCGGAAGCAGTAGCAGATTTGTGCCATAGCTCCGACGTAAATATTATATCATATATGCTATAGGGGGGAGCTACTTTTAGTTTATCTTTAACGTAGAAAGTTTCAAGCATTTTCTATAAAAATATGGTACAATAACCCAGTATAACGCTTATGAGGGAGCTTTTTTGGGTATTAAAAAATCTTTTCGAGTCAAAAAATCTAGTGATTTTGAGGCCATCTTTAAAGCTAAAAATAGCTTCGCAAACCGAGCTTTTATTGTCTATGAGCTAGAAAATAGTCAAGACCATTTTCGTGTTGGATTATCGGTGAGTAAAAAGTTAGGTCATGCAGTAGTTAGAAATCGCATTAAGCGGTTGATTCGTGCTGTATTGAAAGACTTAAAATCTGACTTAACTGAGAAAGACTTTGTCGTGATTGCGCGAAAAGGCGTAGAAAATTTTAATTATGCTCAAGTTCAAAAAAATCTTGTCCATGTGTTAACAAAATCTAATATTATTAAGAAGTCTAATGAAAAAAAAGAAATTTAAAAGAATTAGTTTAGCAGGCCTCGCATTTTCAGCCTTGCTTGTGCTCTCTGCTTGTACTCAAAAAGGTGTTACTGGCAAATCAACTGGTCTCTGGAATCAAATCGTATTTGGCTTTGCACAGATTATTCACTGGCTGAGTTTTGGTGGATCGATTGGTCTAGGTATCATCTTGATTACGCTCATAATTCGTGCGGCCTTGATGCCACTTATGAACTTGCAGATTAAGTCTTCACAAAAGACACAAGAATTGCAGCCACAGATTAAAGCCTTGCAGGCACAGTTTCCAGGTAAAGATATGGAGTCGCGTCGTCAACTTCAAGATGCAACTCAAAAGCTATATGCCGAAAATAAGGTCAATCCATACGCAGGTTGCTTTCCAGTTCTTCTGCAAATGCCATTCCTTTGGGCTTTGTATCAGGCCTTGGTTAATGTTGACTTTGTAAAAATCTGGAATGTACCTACAAAATTTTTCTGGCTTGATTTAACTGTAAAAGATACTACCTTTGTACTTCCAATTCTTGCGGCGGTTTTCACGTTTTTGAGTTCATATCTCATGATGAAATCAGCACCAGAGCGTAACAGCATGACACTAGGAATGACAATTGCAATGCCATTTTTCATCTTCTTTATGGCGATGAACTTCTCGGCTGGTGTTTCACTTTATTGGGTGATTTCAAATGCCTTCCAAGTCTTCCAGACAATGGTGATTGCAAATCCTTGGAAGATTATTGCAGCGCGCGATGCTAAGCAACAAGCTGTTATTGATAAGGAAAAAGCACGTGAACGTGCGCTGAAAAAAGCCAAAAAGAAATAAGAACACAAAATTTTTAAGATGACGCTTATCTATCATAGCGTCACTGAAAGGAGAAAAAAATGGCAAGCTATACTGGAAATACAGTAGAAGAAGCAATTGAACGTGGTCTAAAACGTGAAGGAATTGCGCGTGAGAATGCACATATTGAGATTGAGCAGCGTGAGTCAAGTGGTGTCCTCGGCTTTGGTCGCAAGCGCGCACGCGTAAGTATTGAGCCAATTCATGCCGAAACAATTCGTCGTGCAGACCGCATGGCAACGCGTAATGTTGATCAGTCAGATCTTGAAGTTGAGCATGCTGAATCGGCCATGGAGGCAACATTGCGTTTAAATAAAGTCATCAAAGCAGTTCGTCAAGCGGGGATTCAAACAGATGAGAATTTGACTGAAGAGGAACGTGAAGAAAAAATTGCAGAGATTGAAGCAGCAACAAAAACAATGTCTGCTGAGAAAATTGATGTTGAGGCAGTGTCAAAGATAGTTGAAGAGAAGAAAGCCTTAGCCTTGTCGCTTGAAGAATTAGCAGAAAAAATTATTGATTATCTTAATGTAATCGTTGACGGCATGGATATTCAGGTAAACATTTCTTATAAAAAAACGCATGAAGGTTTGGAGTTCAATATGAGCTCTAATCATGATGCACTCTTAATTGGCAAGCACGGCAAAATTCTTGAAAGCCTTGAAGTTTTAGCTAAAGCTCTGGCGAGTGTTTCAACTTCTGAGCGCGTGAATGTGCGCGTGAATGTCGGAGATTATCATGAAAAGCGTGAGCGTTATCTAGTTAGCTTGGCAAAAAGAGCGGCTGATCGTGTGCTTTCAACTGGAGAACCAGTTTATATCTCAGACTTGCCAGCGCATGAACGCAAGATTATTCATAATACTTTATCAAACTATAAAGAAATTGATAGCCATTCAGAGGGACAAGGCACAAAACGTTTTATTGTTGTTCAACTACTGACCAAGGATTAAAGAAAAATCCTTGACAAACGCTAAGACGTATAATATAATTTAACAGCATGCTATGGTGTTATCCGAGTATGAAGTATAGAGAAAGGATTTCCTAAAAATGAAACGTACTTATCAACCACATAAAAAACCACGCAAAACAACACATGGTTTCCGTGCGCGTATGGCCACAAAGAATGGTCGTCGTGTCCTTTCAGCTCGCCGTGCTAAGGGACGTAAGAGCCTAACAGTCTAAGACTAAAATTTGCTCCTGTTTAGGAGCTTTTTTTATTCTCTGGACTTTACAGGGACGGCTTTTTACAATCTGGGAAAATTGCGAATGATATGGCTAAAAAGAGTAAATTTCGCCATATTTTTAAGTTTTGTAAGCACTCAAATGATATAATAATTCTAAGGAAGAGGTTTTCAGATGAAAAAAATTCAAATTGGTGAGCTATCAGCTTCACAAGTTGTTCTTGGCATCATGAATTTTAATGAGCCAAATAAAGATACAGTGCGAGCGCTCGAAGTTGCAGCTGAGGGAGGCATTAATTTTTTTGATAATGCCGATATCTATGGCAAGGGAGAATGTGAGAAGATTTTTGCGGACTCATTTGCCAAGTCTAGTTTGAAGCGTGAAAATGTTTATATTCAATCAAAGGTAGGAATTGTACCAGGGATTGAATATAACTTTACAAAAGAGCACATCATCGAAGCGACAGAAGGCAGTATGAAGCGTTTGAAGGTAGATTATTTGGATAGTTTATTATTACATCGTCCAGATACTTTGCTAGAGCCAGAAGAAGTTGCGAGCGCGTTTGATGAGCTTGAAAAATCTGGTAAAGTTCGCCATTTTGGTGTTTCAAATCAAAATCCAGGACAAATTGACTTGCTGAAAACAGCTGTAAAGCAGCCTCTTTTGATGAATCAACTTCAATTTTCCCTCACAAACACAAGTATGATTGATGCTGGTTTTCATGTGAACATGACAGATACACAAAGTATTAGCCATGATGGAGGAATCTTAGAATACAGCCGTATTCACAAGATGACGATTCAGGCTTGGTCACCATTCCGTTATGGTTTCTTTGAAGGTTTTTTCGTGGGCAATCGTGAAAAATTCCCAGAGTTGAATAAAAAATTGGACGAAATCGCGGCAAAATATGGGGTTAGCCCAGATGGTATTGCGATTGCATGGATTAATCGTCACCCAGCCAACATGCAGACCATTATTGGTACTGTCAATACAGATCGTATCAAAGCTGTCACAGACGCTAGTGATGTAGTTTTAACACATCAGGAATGGTATGAACTCTACCTAGCAGCTGGAAATAAGTTGCCATAAAATAAATAAACGTTTATTATGACAAACCTAGCATAATAACTGGAAATTTACGGCAAAGTAGGTTATAATAATTGACAATTAGGCACAGGCAAAATGTCTTGTGCGAATATTTGGAGGTATCGCGATGAGCTTTTCTGATGAAACAATGCGCTTTGATTTGCACGATTTTGCACAGAATGAAATTGAAGCTACATTAACAAGTGTTTATACTACTCTTACTGAAAAGGGTTATGAGCCAATCAATCAAATAGTAGGTTATCTGCTTTCAGGTGACCCTGCTTATATCCCACGCCATAATGAAGCGCGTGCGAAAATGAGCCATTTGAATCGTGACGACATTGTGGAGGAATTAGTCAAGTCATATCTGAAATCAAAAGGTGCAATGCTTTGATAGGTAGATTGATGGGGCTTGATGTTGGGAGCAAAACAGTTGGAGTTGCAGTTTCTGACCCACTTGGAATTACTGCTCAGCCCATTGAGACAATCAAAATTGATGAGGAAGCTGGGGAACTTGGCTTTGACCGTTTAGAAGAACTTATAAAACTTCATAAACCAGTTAAGTTTGTGCTTGGGCTACCCAAACATATGAATAACGACGAAGGGATTCGCGCTGAGGCCAGTCGTAACTATGGAGCAAAGCTCTTTGACAAGTTTGGTGTGCCAGTCGAGTTTCAAGATGAACGTTTGACAACTGCTCAAGCTGAAAAAGTTTTAATCGCAGGCGGTACTCGACGTGAGAATAGAAAAAAATATATTGATAAACTGGCAGCAGTTTTGATATTGCAAAATTATTTGGATGCTCATAGTGCATTCTAATCAAGGAGAACGATAAACAATGACAGAACATACACACGACCATGAGCATGACCACGAACACGAAGACCGTTTGATTACGCTGATTGATGATGCGGGAAATGAAGTTCTTTTTGAAGTCCTTTTGACGATTGATGGACAAGAAGAATTTGGAAAAAGCTACGTTTTACTCCTCCCTGCCGGACATGCTGATGACGATGACGATGTTGAAATTTCAGTGTACAGCTTCACTCAAAATGAAGATGGAACCGAGGGTGACCTTACTCCAATCCCTGAAGATGCTGAGGATGAATGGGCTATGATTGAAGATGTTTTCAATCAATTTCAAGATGACGTAGAGGGTGAATGAGCTCTAGCTACTATAAATACAAATAAAAAAGAATTTCTATTTAGAAATTCTTTTTTATACAGAGAAGGAAGTTGAATAGTTATTTGGATTGAAAAAGGCCTCTATTTTTGGTAAAATTGCTTGACTATATAGTAAGGAGCCCTTTTGGAAGAGGAAGAAGACAAACGATCTATCTATAGTAGAGCAACACGGAGACTGGCACATGAGTCAGAGATACACAGTCTTGAAGACAGTGACAGTAAAAAAAATGAGCGAGACATAGAAGCAACTCGTTTTGGCCGAAATCATCTTAGGAAATCTGAGGCAATAAGCCACAAAAAGCGTCAAACGATTTTTGGCGGATTTTCTGCTAGAGCTGAACACGATACAAGATATAACGATTTAAATAAATCTACGCACTTTTCTAATCAGAGAAGAGATACCTTAAGTGAAACTCGTCTTGATCACTATCGCCGAACTTCCAATGAGCTTGAGAAACAACAAACTGCTAACGGTTCTACAATTGAAGGCTTTTCATCAATTCATCCCTTAGAAAATGAAAGTGCGGCAACAAGTGCTGCTCCAACTTTGCTATCCGTAGCAGATTTTTTTACACCTTATCATTCGACATCAAGTGAATTTCAGACAGCCTCAACAGAATCTGTGGCAGATGAGAGTGAAACAAGAGCTTACAGTCTTTCAAGCCTCACAAGCGCAACTTCGGCCTATGGAAATTCAGCTGATCTATCTCAAAAAGACGAAGGCTATAATAATGGCGTTAATGATGAAAATTATAATTATGAATCAAAGTCTAGCTCGTCCAAACTAAGTAGCCTAGATTATCTTAAGCTGTTAGTTATTGCTGCCATTACAAGTATGACTTTTTACAGCTTTCCGTTCTTCAATCGAGTAGCAACAGGCACGACAGGGCAAAATTTGTATGCTGCCTTTGCTATGAATAAGGGAGTAACACCTTATCTTCATCTGTTTAGTTCAGCAGGTCCACTTTTTTATCTTGTAAATCAGGTCGGGTTTGGTCTTGGAAATACGGTTGCGCTATGGGTTTTAGAGGTTTTGACTATCTGGCTGTCAGGTATTACTATATTTAAGATCTTTGATGAAATCATTGAGAATAAAAAAATAGGCCTCGTGTTGTCTGCTTTTAGCATTTTTATGATTGGTGGCTTGTCATTGGGTGGAGATCAGGCAATTCTGTTTGCCCTTCCTTTTGCTTTGTATGGTTTTCGTGTGTTGAATCGTCATTTTATTGACGATGAATCAGCTAAAGATGAGGTTGTCTTGCTTTATGGAGCAGCGGGCGCAATTGCAAGTTTGTTCTATCCAGTTTTCTTATTGTTGTTTATCATTGGTGCTTTTGGGATCATTGGTCATAATGTTATCTATGGACATTGGGGCCGTGGCTTTTATCAGTTTCTTTGTGGGCTTATGGGCGTGATTGTAGTTTGCGCTATCGTTGGTTATTATACTTTGACAAATCAAATGTTCTTTCCAGTTATTGACCAAGCCTTTATCTATCCTTTTACACATTTAAACTTTTCTTTGTCGGGCTTTTTGAATCTAGGGATATCTTTGCTTATCGTTCTCTTCTCAGGTCTCTTGGCAAGCTGGCTTTTTGGATTTTACTATGCCAGTCAAAGTGCATATAAGCTCTGGTCGAGTGTACTTCTCATAGCAGCTACTTTTAGCTTATTGTTAGTCTCTTTTCAACATGATTATAGCCCTGCAAATGCTTTGGTAATTCTCCCTTTTGTTGTGATGTTTATGGGCTTACATATTGATCGAAATGAGTCGGGGAGATTGACGACAAGAAAGATTATTTGGAAATATCTTCAATCAAGTAGCTTTTTTCCAGTTTTGGCGCTGATTTTAGTGCTTGCTTTTCCCTTTGGCAACAAGATGGTAAATTCAGGCTTGATTAGCTCAGAAAAGTCAGTAGCAAGCTATATTGACAAAAATAGTTCTGCTCAAGATCAAGTCGTATTAATAAGTGATAATAACATGATTAATTATTTAGCAAAACGAGTATCTAAGGTGACGATGCCACCAAGTTATTATCCAACGAGCTATTCACAGACTTTTGATATTGATTTAACATCGTCGAAAGCGAAATTTATAGTGATTCAAACGAATAAGGGACTTTCAAGCACGGTACAGTCTATGCTAAAGTCAAGTTATACACAAATGAAATTTGCAGATTCGAACTTTAAAGTTTATAAAATTAAGTAAGAAAATGATTCCCTAATGGAATCGTTTTTATTTGCATAATAGAAAAATATATACTATAATAAAAACGATTACAAAATATAAGGAGAAGTTATCAAATGAAAGCAGCAGTTGTACGTGAAAATCCAGATGGATATGCAGAAATCGTAGAAAAAGAGTTACGCCCAATCAAGGCGAATGAAGCTAAGCTCAAAATGGAGTATTGTGGAGTCTGTCACACAGATCTCCATGTTGCAGCCGGAGATTATGGCAATAAAGCCGGAACAGTTCTTGGACACGAAGGAGTTGGTATTGTCACAGAAATTGGTAGTGATGTAACATCACTAAAAATCGGCGACCGTGTTTCAGTTGCTTGGTTCTTTGAAGGTTGTGGTCACTGTGAGTATTGTGTTTCAGGTAATGAAACTTTCTGCCGTGAAGTCAAAAATGCAGGTTACTCAGTTGATGGTGGTATGGCAGAAGAAGCGATTGTTGTCGCAGATTATGCAGTAAAAGTACCAGATGGACTAGATCCTGTTCAAGCCTCATCAATCACATGTGCTGGTGTAACAACTTACAAGGCAATTAAAGTATCAAGTATCAAACCAGGCCAACCTATCGTTATATTTGGTGCCGGCGGTCTTGGAAACTTGGCTATTCAATATGCAAAGAATGTCTTCAATGCCTATGTCATTGTAGTAGATATCAACCAAGCTAAGCTAAATCTTGCAAAAGAAATTGGTGCTGATGTGATTATCAACTCAGGAGAAGTTGATGCTGTTGAAGCAATCAAGAAAGTAACACCTGGTGGACTTGGCGCAAATGCATCTGTGGTTGCAGCCGTGGCACGTGTCGCCTTTGAACAGGCCGTGGCTTGTCTCCGTCCAATGGGTAAGATGGTGGCTGTTGCACTTCCTAACTCAGATATGTCGCTGTCTATTCCTACAACAGTATTTGATGGTATAGAAGTGGCAGGCTCACTTGTAGGAACACGTCTTGATCTTGAAGAAGCCTTTGAATTTGGACGTCAAGGGAAAGTAAAACCAATCGTTGCGACACGAAAACTTGAAGAAGTTAATGATATCATTGATGAAATGAAAGCAGGGAAAATCGAAGGCCGTATGGTTATCGACTTTACAAAATAAAATATTTAAAAACTCGACTAAATAATCGAGTTTTTTCTTAACTTTTCATAGTTGTTTTGATCAAGTTTAGGTCGATTATTCTCAAGACTATATGAGAGCTCAGAAAATGCAGTTTTATTATTAGATTTCGCCAGATAATCACTTTTGTATGTTAAGGCAGAAATCTTGGAGATAAAAATTTATATTTGACAATTGAAAGCGATTGTAATATAATCACCTTAAAAGGCGCTTTATTTTTTAAAAAAGGGGGAAATAGATATAGCGGAAGGATTATTTATTGTCAAACTCACGTTCAATGAAAGGTTCGGGTGAGTTCTCTATTTATTTGTAAAGGAGAAAAACTCATGAAGAAGATTTTAACAAGTGGCTTGATTGCCATGACATTACTAGGCTCAGCCTTTATAGGTAGCTCAACAATTCACGCGACTCATGTTAATCCAGCACCTTATCCAATCTGGGATGATTGGTACTATGGGGTAAAACCAGGATACTACTATTCAAACTATTACGTGCAAAATGCGAGAATTGGTTCAATTGCCCGCGTTACGAATACTATAGGAGCCAGTATGACAGATGCACAGTACTATGGAGCAGCTTATGCTCAGGTTCAACAGGTCGGTGCACCAAGTTACCATTGGGACTATTTTTACTTCTAAGCAATAAAACTACTGCAAGTGTTTTTCTCTTGCAGTAGTTTTATTATCTATTTGACAAAGGAGCTTTCTTTTATGAAGCTAAAAATTATCATTGTCGTCGCAACGACAGTTTTTTTAGGCTTGATTTTCATGGGGAGTATGAAAAGTCTGGGGATTGTCACGCGCTATCCTGTTCGGACAGTGATGACGCTTGATGCCTATAGAGGGAAAGATAAAGTTGCGACACTCCAGGAAATTGACCATCTGGCTAAAACAGCCAATATCACAATCTACAAAGAGTTTGTAACAGACTCGGGTGTCACTAAAACAGCTAAGTTTGGAAAACAATCTGTAAATCTGAAAGAGTTAGAGAACTATGCCTTGACAGGGATTTACTATCTCAGCGCGGATAAATCCAGTTTCAGACAGGGAATCTCGGCGGATCAAGAGCTTAGTGCTACCATCTTAAATACCCCCCTGTCTTTTTTCGTTTTCTATTCTTTTATACAGAGTAACTTTTCCTCGAGTGTCTGGATTTTGTTCTTTCTCTTTTTTGTGTCTGTTTATGCTGTAGAGATGTCTTTTATCCAGCGTGGCATGATTTATCGAAGCCTAGGAAAGTTTAGAAGCTATGTCTTGAAAAATCTTCTGCTTTACTGGTTCGCGCTGACGATATCAGAACTGACTATCGCAGGCGCTTTCTGGCTAAGCCAAGGAAGCTTTGATAATGCGCTAGTACAGGGCTTTTTACTTGCGCTTGGACTATCTGCTCTTGGCTTGCTTTTTCTTTCTCTCCTTGCTCAGCTTCTTTTTTCGGCTATTGTTCATTTTAACGATATTACGGGAATTCTCAAACATCGCTATGTAAATCGTGTGGGAATGTCAATATATCTCGCGTGTATTCTTGCTTCTGTAGTGATATTTGCAATAACCATTAATAGTAGTTTAAAAATAGCTCAAGGGCTTTCAACCTATCAAAAATCACTGTCAAAATGGAAGGCAGTCCAGTCCTATGTCTTACCATCAGTTGATACAGGATTTAGTTTACATGCGAAGGCTGGACTGATAGATCATGACTGGCTACAAGCCCAAACTAAAAAGGAGATTGTCTTCAATCAATCTTTTTCAGACTCAGACTTTCTCTACTCGAAAGCCTCGAGGTTTGACAGACAGATGGAGCTGGCCTATCAGGCAATGCTCAAACAGTCTGGAGGAGAAATTGTCAATGTAGTCAATACAAACAGTGGACTTTCTTCTAATACACGTTATGTTTCTCGTGGTTTTGTCTTACTAAATCAAAAACTCTATCCTAAAAATAGCTTCGGAAAAACAGACTCAGATAAACTGGTGACCCTATATATCCCTAAAATGTATAAAGATAAGGTGCAGGATATAGAGAACAATGTGATTGCGGAAGACTTTGCTGTCTTACTCCACAAGATTAGCAAGGCTGACTTTCAAGTAAATATTATCCCCAACCAACAGGAAATCTTCTTGATGAACTTTAATCAAAATTCTGTGACAGAGACACTCCTAAGAGGGACATTTCCTGAGCAAGTAGCAAAGAATAATATCCTTGTACAGCTAGATTATAAAAAAATAGAAGCTCTGTCAGATCAGCCACTCCGTCTGATGGCAGGAAACACAGACCCTTATGGGGTTGCGCTCATAAAGAAAAGCGAGTTGATGTCGCATCTAAAGGCTCAAGGGCTATCTGGACAGTTGACGAGTATTGATAAGGTGTCTGCAGATGTCAAGCTTTTGAACCAAACACTCACTCGACAACTTCAAGGGGAGCTTTTGCTTATTGTGGCGATTAGTTTGTCATCTATCTTTATCCTCTGGGAGTATCTGAAAAATAGATATCAGCAGGCCTCAAAATCTCTGGTTATAAACTATCTTTTCTCAGGAACGAGTAGGAGGCAAGAGATGGGTTTGCTGCTTCCTTTATTAAGCGGACTTGTACTCGTTGCAGGGATAAGTGCTTATATGACGGGAAGTTTGATTATGTTGGGATTTATTTTACTTCTTTATTTAGTTGAGATTGCTTTGATTGTACTGTTTCATCGCAAGCAGCGTCAAAAGAGTTATCTCAGAACAATAAAGGATTCTTTAGAATAGGTAAAATAGGGAGGAAAAGATGATAAAAGTTACGAATATGACAAAAAGCTTTGGAAAAAAGACAATCTACGAAAATGTAAATCTTGTTTTAGAAAAAGGGAAGTCCTATGCCCTTGTTGGCAAATCTGGCTCAGGAAAAACAACCCTGCTAAATAGTCTGGCAAAACTTGAAAAGCCCACAAGTGGTGAGATTTATTTTGATGAAAAAAATATTTGGCAGATGAAAGAGAGGGATTATTTCAAAAATCAATTGGGCTATGTCTTTCAAAATTACGCCTTGATTGATGATGAAAGCGTTGAGAAAAATCTTGCAATCGTAGAAAAAAGTCGAGAAAAACAGATTGCAGCACTGGAAAGAGTTGGTCTAGATGAAAGTTTTCTGAGTCAAAAAATTTATGGACTATCAGGTGGGCAGGCGCAACGTATTGCGATTGCCAGGATTTTGTTAAAAAATGCCAAGATCATTCTTGCAGATGAGCCGACAGGGGCTTTGGATGCAGAAACGAGCGCAGAAATTCGAGATGCCTTGCTCAGCCTTGTAAATTCTGAAACGATTCTCGTTTTTGCAACACATGATGCTGAGATTTATGACTACGTTGATGAAGTTATTGACTTATCTGCTCTAAAAGGGGGAAGTCCAACATGAGAAGAAAAAAACTTTGGCTGTTCATTTCCATCTGTTCTGTCTTGCTTATCGGGGGAGGCGTTGCGGCTTACCTGACATTTGCGGCTCCCTCTACAGCGAATCTGATTCCCTTGCAACATCTGGGGAAAGCGCAAACTATCGAGAATACCAGTGGACAAAGTACAGCCACTATTGCCCAGGCAGGATACTATGATATCACGACAGTTTCAGGTAATCCGATAGATGCTGTGAGCCGAGATTATGATATCCCAACAGATGGTGTCACAGATGTTGGAATATACTATCCAAAGGGGCAGCAGCTCCGTCTTGTCCCGCAAGCTAAAGCAAGCGTTAAGCTTGTGCCAGCCAAGTTTCAAAAACTATCTAGCCCTGTCCAGCTCAAAAACAACGGGGGCTATCTAGTCGGGAAACAATTTCCTGCAGGAAATTATAAGATCAGTTTCACTGGAAAGTTACAAAAAGTAGCAATGAAGGGAACAAATGGAACAAACGAAATGACAGTCTTCTCTGTTTTTTTAGATATTTATATGCCTAATAAATTTGAGGCGGAGGCAGATGGGAGTGGGAATGGGACAAGAGATTATCCATACGGTGGTGGGAAATCTTATAAACTGACAGAAGCTCAATCTGTTATTAAGGTCTCTTTAAAAGCAGGGGAAATTGTACGTGTTAAAAAAACAGATAATATTACGCTTCATCTGGAAAGCTATTAAATTTAAATAAAGCGAGACAAAAAAGTTATTTCTGAATATTTTTTGTTAGGTCAGGATACTCCAACTGTGAGGGATGATTTCATTACCATCAGTTGCAATGCGTTTTACAATATCTGGATTCTCCTTATTCAAATTACACACTTTGGTGTCTATGATTCTATACTAACATCATTGATTTTTATTTAGCTTGAGATTATTAGAAACTAGTTTTTTTGGATATATGCGAAAAGTTCTAGAAGTTTATTTTGTAATCCTTTTTATGAAATTTTACGAATTTATTCCAGAAAAATTTAAGCGAAAGTGATATAATAAATGTGTAAGTTAAAAGATTAACTTAGTCAATAAAAAACCTTATAGGAGGCAACTACACAATGGTAGTTAAAGTTGGTATCAATGGTTTCGGACGTATCGGTCGTCTTGCACTTCGTCGCATTCAAAGTGTTGAGGGGGTTGAAGTAGTCCACATCAACGATTTGACAGATCCAGCAATGCTGGCTCACTTGCTCAAATATGATTCAACACAAGGTAAATTTGATGGCACAGTTGAAATAGCCGATGGCGGATTCAAAGTAAACGGTGCTTTCATCAAAATTACTCAAGAAAAAGATCCTTCAGTTATCAACTGGGCAGCTTCAGGTGTTGATATCGTTCTTGAAGCAACTGGCTTCTTTGCTTCAAAAGAAAAAGCTGAACTTCACTTGCACGCAAATGGTGGCGCTAAGAAAGTTGTTATCACAGCTCCTGGCGGATCAGATGTTAAGACTATCGTCTTCAACACAAACCACAGCGAATTGACAGGCGAAGAAACAGTTATCTCAGCTGGTTCTTGTACAACTAACTGTCTTGCTCCAATGGCTGACGTTTTGAATAAGAGCTTTGGCATCAAAGTTGGTACAATGACAACTATTCACAGCTACACTGGTGACCAAATGCTTCTTGATGGCCCACACCGTGGTGGTGACTTCCGTCGCGCTCGTGCTGCAGCTGTAAATATCGTTCCAAACACAACGGGTGCTGCTAAAGCTATCGGTCTTGTATTGCCTGAATTGAACGGCAAACTTCAAGGACATGCACAACGTGTTGCTACACCAACTGGCTCATTGACAGAACTTGTTTCTATCCTTGATAAGAAAGTAACTGTTGATGAAGTAAATGCTGCTATGAAGGCTGCTGAAAACGAGTCATTTGGCTACAATGCAGACCAAATCGTTTCATCAGACATCGTCGGTGAAAGCCATGGTTCAATCTTCGATCCAACTCAAACTGAAGTAACAACTGCGGGCGATGCACAACTTGTTAAGACAGTTTCTTGGTACGATAACGAAATGAGCTACACTTCACAGCTTGTTCGTACACTTGAATACTTTGCTAAGATTGCAAAATAATCCAGCGGATTATTTTCAAGCTTAGGTTGTGGATAAGGGGAAGCTTCGGCTTCCCCTCTTTCGTAGATTGCAAAATAAGGAGTGATTCTAGGTACTTTAGTACCGTAGAAGCATGCTTCGCACGCGAATATGAGGCTAGCGTAAGCTAGCTTCTTTCGTTATATGAGTTAGAGGCACCAGCGGATTATTTTCAAGCTTAGGTTGTGGATAAGGGGAAGCTTCAGCTTCCTCTCTTTCGTAGATTGCAAAATAAAGTAGTGATTCTAGGTACTTTAGTACCGTAGAATCATGCTTCGCACATGAATATGAGGCTAGCGCAAGCTAGCCCTTTTTTGTTATAATAATTTCAATGAAGTTATCTGATTCTATACAGTATCTGAAAGGGGTTGGCCCCAAGTCTTTTGAGAATTATAAAACCTTGGGAATCTCAACAGTAGAGGATTTGTTGCTCTATTTTCCTTTTCGCTATGAAGATGTAGCTGGGAGAAAGGTTCTAGAACTGCTAGATGGTGAAAAAGCTACGGTTGTTGCAGAGGTTGTGACACCTGCAAATCTGGGGTATTTTGGCGCGCGACGTTCTCGTCTGACTTTCAAGGCGAAGCAGGGAGAAGTTATTTTTGGTGTGTCATTTTTCAATCAACCCTATTTGAAAGATAAGGTTGAAGTGGGCCAGATGCTTGCACTGTATGGGAAATGGGATCTTAAACGTCAACAACTACTTGGGATGAAGATTTTGTCAACTGTTGAGGGAGAAGAGGGAGAGGCTGGACCAGACGCAGATTTTCAGCCGATTTATCATGTTATGCAAGGGGTGAAACAATCCAGTCTGGTGAAACTAATTCAGACGGCATTTGATGATGGGGCTTTGGAACTTTTGCCAGAAAATCTGCCTCCGCAGCTACTGGAGAAATATCGCTTGATGCCACGTCAGCAAGCTGTCAAGGCGATGCATTTTCCAGCCGATACAAAAGAACATAAGCAGGCATTGCGTCGTGTCAAATTTGAGGAACTCTTTATGTTTCAGTTACGTCTTCAAGCCTTGAAACATCATGAAAAATCTGGTCGAAAAGGACTTCTCATAAAATATGATAAGGAAAAAGTGGCCACAAAACAAGCCGAGCTTCCTTTTGAATTGACCAGTGCACAGCAATTTGCTTTGCAAGAAATTCTAGCAGACATGACGGCAACAACTCACATGAATCGTCTTTTGCAAGGTGATGTCGGATCTGGAAAGACAGTGGTGGCTGAACTATCAATGTATGCCACTTATACGGCAGGACTTCAATCGGCTTTGATGGTACCAACTGAAATTTTGGCTCGTCAACATTTTGCGAACCTTACCAAGCTATTTCCAGAGTTGAATGTCTCATTATTAACAAGTGGATTAAAAGTTGTTGAACGGCGTGAAATTTTGTCGGATTTGAAGAGTGGACATACAGACATGGTGGTCGGAACTCATGCGCTGATACAAGAGGGGGTCGATTTTCATAACTTGGGGCTAGTGATTACTGATGAGCAACATCGCTTTGGTGTGAATCAGCGTAAAATACTTCGCGAGAAAGGGCAAAATCCAGATGTGTTGATGATGACAGCTACACCGATCCCAAGGACGCTTGCCATCACGGCCTTTGGCGACATGGATGTCTCAATCATCAATGAGCTTCCGGCGGGACGTCAGCCGATCACGACGCGCTGGGTCAAGCATCAACAATTTGATAAAGTTTTGAAATGGGTTAAAGATGAAATTACTCAGAAAGCACAGGTATATGTTATCTCGCCTCTGATAGAAGAGTCTGAGGTACTGGACTTGAAAAATGCCGTAGCCCTTTATGAGGAACTCTCCGACTATTTTAAAGCAGATGCACGCATTGGGCTTCTTCATGGCCAGATGAAAAATGATGAAAAAGAAGAACGCATGCAGCTATTTAAGGCAGGGACACTTGACTTGCTTGTATCTACGACTGTCATTGAAGTTGGAGTTGATGTGCCAAATGCGACGATCATGATTATCATGGATGCGGACCGTTTTGGGCTATCACAGTTGCACCAGCTTCGTGGACGTGTCGGTCGTGGTCAAAAAAAATCTTATTGCATCTTGGTCGCGAATCCGAAATCTGAATCAGGTAAGCAACGGATGCAAATCATGGTGGATACGATGGACGGCTTTAAACTGGCTGAGGAAGATTTGAAAATGCGAGGCTCTGGAGAGATTTTTGGCTTACGCCAGTCAGGAATCCCTGAATTTGCTGTGGCGGATCTTGTTAATGACTATAATATTCTCGAAGTGGCTCGCCAAGAAGCAGTCGAGATATTCGCAGACAAAAATGATAGATTTACTGATTATTTAGAAAAATTTGATTTTGAAACAGCTGAATTTGATTAGAAGAGCAGGGAACTGCTTTTTTATTTTTTACAAAGAAAAGCAAAAATAATAAAATTGTTTTGTTGGCGCTTGTATTTCTTTGCGAAATATGGAGAAAAAATGGACGATAAGTACGGGGTAATCTCGAAAATAATAAACCAAAGATATATAAGCAAACTATATTGGTGGTGGAGTATGGATTCCAGAACCTGTTGTGAGTAAAGTGTTAGCAACCGCAGGGATTGTCGCTGGCTTATGTCCAGGAGGTATTGTTTTCAACTTTACACCTCCTTTGGGAGTTTGGGGACTTGAATGGCAATAAAACGAGGTGAGATAAATGATTAAAAAAATAATTCTTATACTTCTGGTCTTAGCTATCGTAATCATAAACGTATACGTTAGACAATTTGTGGTAATTTCTTGGATATTAAGTATCACATTTCTCATTACTTTGTGGTTTTCAGATAGAAATAAGTCTTGAGAAGCAATAAATTATGAAATATTCACTTACTCTACGACTGATTGATGTTATCCTCAGAATTTCATTTCTTACCTTTACGTTTTACGTGGTATTGAGTGAGACAAGGACAATTAATCTCGTAACAGTTGGGATTATGAATGAATTTAATGCTGGAACCTCTTTGGTTGATAAAATTATAATACGAGAATTACAGAATGCTTAGAAATAAGCTAAGGTAAATACGTTTGAATTAAAGCTTGCCATATTGGCAGGTTTTTTTATTGCTTAATTTCGACCTCACAGCGAGTTCTAAAAGAGTGTTTAACTTTCTTTTTAAAAATATACCAACCTACAATGGTTACAGGATGAAGTCAACAAGATTTTAGAAAAAGGTTCATGAGAGACAAAGCAGAGCCTCCTTTTCTCTATCCATATTTATAGTATAGCTGCTGGTTATTTAAACGAAGATAGAAATAACGAGTTAATTAAAGCTTACTTTTACTTTCGTTTTTTATTATTGTTATATTGTATTGGATGAACTTGGAGAAAATTACACAAAAAAGTTTTTACGTTTCTTGACAAAAGGTGAAATAGATGATATAAATATACTTGTAAACGTTTGCAAATATTCACAACATAATGAGAGGTATTAAAATGGAAAATGCGATTAATGTCAATTCTGAAATTGGCAAACTAAAAACAGTTTTACTTCATAGGCCTGGTGCTGAAGTCGAAAACATTACACCTGACACAATGCAGGACCTACTCTTTGATGACATTCCTTTTTTAAAGATTGCCCAAAAAGAGCATGATTTCTTTGCTCAGACTTTGCGGGACAATGGCGCAGAGGTTCTCTATATTGAGCAACTCGCGACGGAAGCTTTGGAGACGTCGACTTTGGTTCGTGAAGGCTTTACACGACGTTATTTGGAAGAACACGGCTATGTGCATGGACGAACTTTTGAGGGACTGAGTGAGTATCTGAATTCATTCACAACTAAAGATTTTGTTGATAAGGTATACGCAGGTGTGCGCAAGAATGAAGTTGAAATTCCTCATGAAGATTTGTCAGACATGGCAGGAAGTGATGCGGAAAATCTTTTTTATATGAATCCACTACCCAATGCCTACTTTACTCGTGATCCCCAAGCTTCAATGGGAATCGGAATGACGGTCAATCGCATGACATTTCCAGCGCGTCAGCCTGAAAGTCTAATCACTGAATATGTGCTGAATCATCATCCACGATTTGCTGGAAAGGTTCCAGTTTGGCGTGATCGCAATCATGCAACACGCATTGAGGGTGGGGATGAGCTGATTCTCAGTAAAAATGTTGTGGCGATTGGTGTATCTGAACGTACATCTTCAAAATCTATCCAGCGCTTGGCAAGAGAGTTGTTCAAAAATCCTCTCTCAACTTTTGATACGGTACTTGCTGTTGAGATTCCACACAATCATGCGATGATGCATTTGGATACTGTATTTACAATGATTAATCATGATCAATTTACTGTATTTCCTGGTATCTTCCACGGAGATGGTTCAATCAATACATTTATCCTGACTCCTGGTAAAAAAGATGAAATTAATATCGAACATTTGACAGATCTTGAAAAGGCTTTGAAGAAAGTTTTGAATTTGTCGGAGCTTGACTTGATAGAATGTGGCGGTGGCGATGCAATTATTGCACCACGCGAACAGTGGAATGACGGTTCAAATACTTTGGCTATTGCACCCGGTGAAATCGTGACCTATGATCGCAACTATGTGACGATTGAATTGTTGAAAAAACATGGAGTCAAGGTTCATGAAATTCTATCGTCTGAGCTGGCACGTGGACGTGGTGGTGCGCGTTGTATGTCACAACCACTTTGGCGAGAAGAACTGTAAATTATAGCGAATAAGTGATAAAATTAAAATAATCAAGGAGAAAAAAACATGGAAACAGCAAAAATCAACTCAGTATTTCAAGGGCGTAGCTTTTTAGCAGAAAAAGATTTTACACCAGCGGAAATTAACTATCTTGTAGATTTCGGCATTCATCTTAAGGCATTGAAGAAGAATCGTATTCCTCATCGCTATCTTGAAGGCCGTAATATCGCGCTTCTATTTGCGAAGACCTCTACACGTACACGTGCAGCCTTTACAACTGCAGCGATTGATCTTGGAGCTCATCCAGAGTATCTTGGGAAAGATGATATCCAGCTCGGTATCAAGGAGTCCACGGAAGATACAGCCAAAGTTCTTGGTTCTATGTTTGATGCGATTGAGCGTCGCGGATTCTCTCAAAAAGAGGTAGAGGACTTGGCAAAATACTCAGGTGTGCCAGTATGGAATGGACTGACAGATCAATGGCACCCAACTCAGATGATTGCAGATTTCATGACAGTAAAAGAAGAATTTGGTCACTTAAAGGGATTGACATTGGTTTATGTCGGTGACGGACGTAACAATATGGCGAATAGCTTGATTGTGACAGGTTCTATGCTTGGTGTGAATGTACGTATCGTCGCACCAGAATCACTTCATCCTTCACAAGAAGTTATGGATATTGCCAATAAATTTGCGGCTGAGTCAGGTGCTAAACCATTGGCTACAGCGGATATTGCTGAGGGTGTAAAGGGTGCAAATGTTATCTATTCTGATGTCTGGGTTTCAATGGGCGAGTCAAACTGGGAAGAGCGCGTGAAACTTTTGACGCCATATCGTATCACAATGGATATGTTGAAGATGACAGGAAATGCTGACAATGGCGAGCTTATCTTTATGCACTGCTTGCCAGCTTTCCATGATACAGAAACTGAATATGGTAAGGAAATTAAAGAGAAATATGGTTTGACAGAGATGGAAGTGACAGATGAAGTCTTCCGCTCTAAATATGCCCGCCAATTTGAAGAAGCTGAAAATCGTATGCACTCTATCAAAGCGATCATGGCGGCAACGCTCGGAAATCTCTTTATCCCAACAGTAGAAGCTGACTGGCTCTAAGAACAATCGTAGGGTGCTAAAGCGCCCACAATTGAACGGGAGCGCTGCAATCAATAAGCGGTCTTCCCTACTTACTTAGTGCACTAGGAATGTTGTACGAGAGTCGTGATATGTATTCTCTCCTATTACTACTAGTTTATAGTTACTAATTAGAAGTCACTTTTGTGGCTTCTTGGTGCGAAAGGAGAAATTTAATTTATGGAAGAAAATAAAAAAGGGATTGGCCTTGCTGCGCTGGTTGCCCTGATTGTTTCAGGGGCAATTGGTGGTGGTGTGTTCAATCTCGCAAATGACCTTGCAGGCGGTGCTACGCCAGGCGGTGCGCTTGTTTCATGGGTGATTGTTGGACTTGGTATCTTACTTTTGGTTTTGGCCTTCAATCATCTGATTGTAAATAAGCCAGAGTTATCAGGCGTTTCTGATTATGCAAGAGCTGGGTTTGGTGACTTGGTCGGCTTCATCTCTGGTTGGGGATATTGGCTATCAGCTTGGTTTGGAAATATTGCTTTCGCAGTGCTTCTGATGACTTCAGTGGATTTCTTTTTCCCAGGCGTCTTTGCAAGTAAGAATGGCTCGCTCACGATTTTGTCAGTGATTGTTGTGTCTCTCGTCATGTGGGGCTTGACGCTCTTGGTATCAAATGGTGTCGAAGGGGCTGCCGTGATTAATGCGATTGTCTTAATTGCAAAGCTGATTCCGCTTGCGATTTTCGCGATTGCAGCGATTGTTTCCTTCAAGGCAGGCGTATTTACGGCTCATTTCTGGCAGAATGTCTCAATGAATGCAGATATGACAAAGGT
>JAIRUS010000167.1 GCA_031254295.1 Streptococcaceae bacterium
AATAGACATAATGCTCCCAAGCACGTTCAGAAAAAGATTTAATCATCTTCGACCTCAATCAGCTCGTGAACTTTCGTCTTCCCTTGGCGCACTTCTTCCATGCCTCTTAAAATGGTTTCTGACAAATAAGGATTTGACATCACATAAAGGGTTTCCTGAATACTGTCCCATTCGTCTTTGGCGACCACAACTACGTCTTCCTCAGGATTTTTATTAACCACCATCAGAGGTCGATATTCATCGTTGACCTGCTTAAAGTAGGATTTGACATTATTTCTAAAGTTTGAATAAACAACTGCGTCCATGATAAGACCTCACTTTCTTTAAGTAAAGTATAACAAATTACAACAAAGTTGTCAAACATTCTGTACAAGTTTTCAATCCACCAAAGTCGGTTCAAAGTCTTCAATCCATGGAAGTCCCCATTTGTTCAACGCGTCCATGAATGGATCTGGATCAAATTCTTCGACATTGTAAACACCGGGCTTTTGCCACTCGCCTGTCAGAACAAGCATGGCGCCTATCATGGCTGGCACACCTGTTGTGTAAGAAATGGCCTGTGAACCGACCTCTGCATAGGCTTCTTGGTGGTCGCAGATATTGTAGAGGCGGTAAGTCTTTTCAACACCGTTTTTCTTGCCTTGGAAGATACAGCCAATATTTGTCTTGCCAACGGTACGTGGGCCAAGGCTGGCAGGGTCTGGCAAGAGAGCTTTTAGGAATTGAATCGGGATAATTTCACGTCCCTCGTACATAATCGGCTCAATTGAGGTCATACCTACATTTTCAAGCGCTTTCAAGTGCATCAAGTAAGATTCGCCAAAAGTCATGAAGAAACGAATCCGCTTGATGCCTGGCATATTTAAGCCAAGTGACTCGAGTTCTTCATGGTGAAGCAGGTACATTTCCTTGTCGCCAACGCCCTCAAAATTGTAGGCCCGCTTGATTTCCATCGGCTTCGTATGCACCCATTTGCCATCTTCCCAGTAAGAGCCGTCAGCAGCCACTTCGCGAATATTAATCTCAGGGTTGAAGTTCGTCGCAAATGGATAACCATGATTGCCACCATTGCAGTCCAAAATGTCAATGTAATTGATTTCGTCAAACTGATGTTTGAGGGCATAAGCCGAGAAAACGCCCGTCACACCGGGGTCAAAGCCTGTGCCAAGCAGGGCCGTGATGCCAGCCTCTTTGAAACGCTCACGATAAGCCCATTGCCAAGAATATTCAAATTTGGCTTCATCTTTTGGCTCATAGTTGGCAGTATCAACATAGTGAGTTTTTGTTGCCAGACAGGCGTCCATGATTGTCAAATCCTGATAAGGCAATGCCAAATTCACCAAGACATCTGGCTGAAAATCATGAATCCGCGCAATCAGCTCCTCAGTATTATCAGCATCGACTTGTGCCGTGTGAATGATGGAGCCTTTACCGTCTAACTTTTCTTTCAACGCGTCAGCCTTAGATTTCGTACGCGTCGCAATCATGATTTCCTCAAAAACCTCATGATTTTGAACCATTTTGTGAATGGCAACGCTAGCCACGCCGCCAGCCCCGATAACGAGTGTTTTTTTCATATTATTTTCCTTATATTCTATGATTTTTGTTTTTAATTCGCTCTAGTCGTTTTCAAGTTACTTTTCTAGCATCTCATGGTTATCTAAGAGTAACTTGAAATCTACATCTACATAATCTGTGTCATCAAGCACTATTCTTTCTCCTTTGTATAGATATCTAGCTTTTCTTGTGGCCTCATATTCACTCTCCGCTTTTATGGTAATAACTCTTGACAAAATTTCAATAATTTCAATGTTGTAAGTTTTCATGTTTATCTCCAAATTTTTAGTGATCTATTATTGATCAAAATCTGGAGTCTGTCAAGTTATAATTTCCTATATTTTCCTCTTTCCAAAAATTCAATATAGTTCTTATCCCTAAGAAATTGCAGCTGTTGGCGTATTTTGTCTCTAATATGCTTATTACTTGGATGCAAAGCCTGTAATATTTTTTCATACCCATAGATTTGCTTTAAAGAAAATTCTTGTTTGTCAATTTCGGAGATACAATTCATCACATCAATCAACCAGCCTTTTGATTGCTTATTTACCTGAGCCATGAACGTTCGTCTTTGCCATTCATTTAAAACGTTTGCCTTATCAGCCACAATTCCATTTTTGACATAGAAAATTTGTCCACTTTTGGGCAAAATGATAGTTGAACCAATCCACCCAGCACGCCGCGCAGTTTCACCCAAGGGTTTACGCTTTTCAATAATCTCAGGTGTCATAAAAGACTTCGGCACTACAAAGAAATCAGTCACAGACATTGTTTTCATATATTGTAGAAAGAAGAAATTAGGTCGTATCTCTGAGTTCAGCCTCTCAATCATACTTGTGTACTGACCAGCCACGACTTTCTGTCCAAAGGTGCCCTGCTTTGATTTTTGTTCAAATTCTTCTGTACATTTTGGACAATAGAAATCAGCTACAGGTCGATTATTTTCAAATTTTTTTACTCGTGTTCCACAAGCAGGACAGTAAATATTTTTGCTTGTCCACGTTTCAGATAAAACACGTATCTTTTGTGAATTGCTTGAATAGCCAACCCCTAATGCAGTTTCAAAATTCAATAACACTGTTTATTTCTCCAAATTCAAATCTTTTTGAGTGAAGCAAACTGATTGAGTAAATGCTAACTTTTAGACTCCTGAGCTTGCCATGACAACCGCGAGCGAATCCATATAATCTTTCCAATAGACAATCTGCCGCTTTTCTATCGTGATGATGGAACAAAAGCGGTTATCGTAAGACTTTCCTGATTTTGTGTGTCCGTGGACTTGGTATTCTAGGATAATATGTTTTCCAGATTTATAAATTTCCAAGCCATTCGCACTTTCTAAGACATTGTCATAGCCTACGAACCAATCCATATAGGCTTTTCTTCCCTTGATTTTATTTGGAAAGCCTTGGAAATGATACATAAACTCAAAGATAGCTTCTTCTGCCACGGCGTCCCAAAAATGCGAACCCTCAACTTCATCGCCTAGCCCTTGCCTGACAATCTCATAAAAGGCATCGGCATTTTTATTTGCAAAAGCTGGATGCTTTCTGTCTGCTTGTGTCATCGTTATTTCTCCTAAAATTATTTCGTCAAAGTCAGCAAAATTTCACGGATAATCTTGCAAGCTACAGCCGTTGAAGCGCCTGACTGATCATAATGTGGCGACAACTCCATGACATCCAGTCCCACGATATTTAAGTCTTTCAACTTCAATACGGCCTGACGCAACTCTTCAAAGCTGACACCGCCTGCCTCGGGAGTGCCTGTCCCTGGAAAAATAGAGGGGTCAAACACATCTAAGTCCAGCGTAAAGTAAACGGGCTTTCCTTTGAGGCTCTCGACAGTTTCAGCCAAGCCGTCAAAATTAAATTTCTGGAGATGAATATGCTCTTTAGCCCAGTAAAACTCCTCTTTCATGCCTGAACGAATCCCAAATGAATTGATTTTTCCATCGCCCAGCATATCGTGGCAACGCTTGATGACACTGGCGTGCGACCATTTGTTGCCTAGATAGTCTTCACGCAAATCGGTGTGCGCATCAAAATGAATCATGTGCAAGTCAGGATATTTTTTGAGCAGAGCCTTGACTGGCGCAGATGTCAGAGAATGCTCACCGCCAATCATAAAGGGAATTTTCCCGTCATTTGCGATGGTCGTTGTCATTTCTTCAACCTGTGCTAGAACTTGCGGCGAATCTCCAAAAACAAGCTCCAAGTCTCCCGCATCAAAGGCTTTCAGGTCCTCTTCCATATCCTTATCCAGATAGGGCGAATAGGTTTCAATGCCAAAAGACTCGTGGCGAATGGCACTTGAAGCAAAACGCGTGCCAGGACGAAA
>JAIRUS010000170.1 GCA_031254295.1 Streptococcaceae bacterium
CGTGGCTTGCAAGATTATCCGTGAGATTTTGCTGACTTTGACGAAATAATTTTAGGAGAATTAACGATGACACAAGCAGACAGAAAGCATCCAGCTTTTGCAAATAAAAATGCTGATGCCTTTGTATGAGATTGTGAGGCAAGGGCTAGGCGATGAAGTTGAGGGTTCGCATTTTTGGGACGCCGTGGCAGAAGAAGCTATCTTTGAGTTTATGTATCATTTCCAAGGCTTCCCAAATAAAATCAAGGGAAGAAAAGCCTATATGGATTGGTTCGCAGGCTATGATAATCACTTAGAAAGCGCCGATGGCTTGGAGATTTATAAATCTGGAAATGTCATAATCCTAGAATACCAAGTCCACGGGCATACCCCTGCGGGGAAACCTTACGATAACCGCTTTTGTTCCATCATCACGATAGAAAATCGGCAGATTGTCTATTGGAAAGATTATATGGACTCGCTTGCGGTGTTTCTTATGAACGTATATAATTGAAAGTTTTAGAGCTTTTTGTCTAAAACTTTCAATATCTCTTCCGCAATTGCATGAATAACAGGAACAGCAACTGAGTTTCCAAATTCTTTATATGCTTGAGTATCGCTAACAGGAATAATATAGTTTTCAGGGAACCCCTGTAAGCGTCCAGCTTCACGTGGTGTCAATTTACGAGGATTCTTTCCTTTTTGTTCAATTAGAATTTCAGAGCCGTCTTTATAGTAACGAGCGGAAATCGTATTTGTATACTGACTTTCAGCGTTAAAAAGCGAATAACCAAAACCGTTACCTTTAACTTTATGCTCGGCTTTGCGACGTCGATGTCCTTCCCATAAGGCATCAGAAATCGTGTATTTATCATCAACTGTTTTATCTAAGATATTTCCTACGAGTGTGCTCCTATGGAAATTAAATGGAAATTGAAAATCTTTACAATTTTTCACTTGATGTTTATCGAAACCGACAATGTAAATCCGTTCACGATTCTGTGGTACTCCAAAATCTTTTGCTTTAAAAAGAATGTGCTGAACTTCATAATCCAAGTCTTCTAAAGTCTTCATTATAACTTTAAATGTCCGTCCCTTATCATGTGTTTTTAGGTTCTTTACATTCTCAAGTAAAAAAGATTTTGGGCGTTTATCTTTTAAAATTCGTGCAATTTCAAAAAAAAGTGTACCACGTGTATCTTCAAAACCTAGTTTTTTCCCCGCCTGACTGAAGGCTTGGCAAGGAAAACCGCCAACAAGTATATCATGGTCTGGAATTTCTGAAGTCTCAATTTGAGTAATATCGCCCTGTGGTTCGTCGCCAAAATTTGCTTTATAAGTTTTGCATGCAAATTTATCAATTTCGCTTGTGAAAACAGAGTTTACATTTCCTGTTTGATAAAAACCGAGACGTGTTCCACCTATGCCAGCGAAGAGGTCAATCATCTTGTACTTAGCGTTCCGCTTATTTTGAAATGGAGCTTTTTCTGGAAAATCCATAATAGCTGAATATTCAAGAGGAGAGGGAAGAGTTTCTCCAGATTCCCAACGCCTAATGGTACGATCTCCAAATTTTGGCATTCCAACGGCATCAGCAAGTTCTTTTTGAGTCATATTAAGCCGTAGCCGTTTTTCTTTTATTTTCATTGGGGTATCTGTTCGCGTCAAAGTCTGTGTTATAATTCCCATATATAGTTATCTTTCCGTGTCATTTTTAGGATGTTCTGTCCTCTTATTGACACATTATATCATATTAAATGAGATAGATACTATCTCAGAGATTGAAATAACGTAAAACTTACAGGAATAGCGATTGTTAAATAGTTTTCTATAAAAGGAGGCAGTATGATTTCTAAATTTTCAACGAGTGCGGTAAATGCAGTCCAAGCGAATGAACTCGCTTTTTGTCATTTTATCAAGCCAAATGATGTCGGAGCAACGGGATCACACCAAGCAGGATATTATGTATCAAAAGCCGCGGCACCTGTCTTATTTGATGAATTAGGGACAAGAGGCGAAAATCTTGAAAAATTTGTCAAGATTAAATGGCAAAATGATTTTGAGACAACTTCTCGCTTTATTTATTACGGAAAAGGAACGCGAAATGAGTATCGCATTACACGTTTTGGTAAAAATTTTCCGTTTTTGCAACCGGAGAACATAGGAGATTTACTCATTTTTGTCAAACAAACCTCCGAAGATTTCTTGGCTTATGTCCTCTCAACAGAAGATGATATCAATTATTTTTTAGAGACTTTTAATATTCCTGTCACTGGAACAGGGCAGATCATTGAAAAGGGAGAAGCACTAGGAGAAGCAAATGGATTAGAAACTATGTTATACGAGTATGCAAATACAATTGACTCATTTCCGACAACAGCTTATCTGTCGCAAACAGCGCGCAAATTTGTATCAAGAATATATCAGAAACGAAGTGCAGAAGTACTTGAACCCGATAAAGTGCTTGTGAGCTGGTATGATTCTGAATATCAGCTATTTAAATTTATTGAAAACAATATCTACAAAGATAAATTAGCAGAAAGTGCAACAGATATTGATAAATTTTTAGAGTTATCTCTGTCATTGCAAAATAGGCGAAAAAGTCGTGCAGGTAAATCTTTTGAAAATCATCTCGCCTCTCTATTTGAGGCTAATAATTTGAGCTTTGATGCTCAATTGAAGTCTGAAGGGAATAAGAAGCCCGATTTCATATTTCCTGGAAATGATAGATATCATGATTTAAGTTTCCCCAGTACAAAACTAACTTTTTTAGGTGCAAAAACTACTTGTAAAGATAGATGGCGTCAAATACTGAACGAAGCTGATAGAATACCTAAAAAGCATCTGGTTACCCTTCAACAAGGGATTTCTACACAACAAATAATCGAGATGGAAAGTGAAGGCGTAACCTTGGTTGTTCCTAAGGAGTACCATTCTGCGTACCCAGCAGAAAAACGTCAAGATATTTGGACACTTCAAAAATTTATTGATTATGTTAAATCTAAAGAGATTTAATTTTATATGAATTGCTAATTTTTGAAATAAACTTGAAATTAATAGGAAGAAATAATATGAAAAAAACACTTGTTATCGGGGCTGGCGGCGTGGCCAGCGTTGCGATTCACAAAATGGTGCAAAATCATGACGTTTTTGAGGAAATCATGATTGCGACACGCACAAAGTCTAAGGCTGACGCTTTGAAAGAAAAGTTAGACGGTAAAGGCTCCATTATTCACACGGCACAAGTCGATGCCGACAATACTGAGGAACTGATTGCGCTGATTCATGATTTTCAGCCAGATGTCTTGGTGAATTTGGCCTTGCCATATCAGGACTTGACCATCATGGACGCATGTTTGGCGACTAAGACGCACTATGTGGACACGGCCAACTATGAGCCAAAAGATGAAGCAAAGTTTGAATATTCTTGGCAATGGGCTTATCGTGAGCGCTTCAAAGAAGCGGGTATCACCGCCTTGCTCGGTTCAGGTTTTGACCCAGGTGTGACGGGCGTTTTCTCGGCTTATGCCCTCAAACATCAGTTTGACGAAATCAATTACATTGACATCTTGGACTGTAACGGCGGCGATCATGGCTATCCATTTGCGACGAATTTCAATCCGGAGATTAATATTCGCGAGGTCGCGGCTGACGGCTCTTATTGGGAAGAGGGCAAATGGGTGCATACAAAGCCGATGGAAATCAAGCGCGCGTACAATTTTGAGGGCGTTGGCGACAAGGACATGTACCTGCTTCACCATGAAGAGCTTGAATCGCTTGGCCTTAATATGCCTAGCATCAAGCGGATCCGTTTCTTCATGACCTTTGGCGAATCTTACTTGATGCACTTGAAAGCTCTTGAAAATGTGGGCATGACCTCAATTGAGCCAATTATGTACGAGGGACGTGAAATTATCCCGATTCAATTTCTAAAAGCGCTCTTGCCAGACCCTGCCAGCCTTGGCCCACGTACCGTTGGCAAGACAAATATCGGTTGTATCTTCCAAGGCAAGAAAGACGGCCTTGAAAAGACTTACCGCCTCTACAATATCTGCGACCATCAAGAAGCCTATGCGGAGGTCGGTTCACAAGCTATTTCTTACACAACAGGCGTGCCGGCTATGATAGGTGCCATGCTCGTCCTAACTGGCGAATGGCAAAAGCCTGGCGTCTACAATGTCGAAGAATTTGATCCAGATCCCTTCATGGAAGCCTTGAATAAGTGGGGACTTCCATGGATTGAGGACTTTGAGCCAACTTTGGTGGATTGAAAAACTTGTACAGAATATTTGACAACTTTGTTCTGATTTGTTATACTTTACTTAAAGAAAGCGAGGTCTTATCATGGACGCAGTTGTTTATTCAAACTTTAGAAATAATGTCAAATCCTACTTTAAGCAGGTCAACGATGAATATCGCCCTCTGATGGTGGTCAATAAAAATCCTGAAGAAGACGTGGTCGTGGTCGCCAAGGACGAATGGGATAGCATTCAAGAGACGCTTTATGTGGCGTCGAATCCTTATTTGTCGGAAACCATTTTAAGAGGCATGGAAGAAGTGCGCCAAGGGAAGACGAAAGTTCACGAGCTGATTGAGGTCGAAGATGATTAAATCTTTTTCTGAACGTGCTTGGGAGCATTATGTCTATT
>JAIRUS010000001.1 GCA_031254295.1 Streptococcaceae bacterium
CCGCCTATCATAGGGCCAATTAAACTCAAAGTATTATCTACTCCACCAATTTGTGCATTCGCGCGTTCAAGATGATTTTTGTCCGTAAGCTGTGGAATAAGGCTTTGAAAAGCTGGGTGTGTTAAAGGTTCTACAGAACTCAACAGAAATGTAGCCAAATAAATGAGAGGGAGATTGAGAGTATTCTGCTGGACTTCAATAATTAGAAAAACAGCAAAAATAAGTGACAAAAGATAACCAAAAGAAATAATCTTTGATTTTTTTAAGCGATCTGCCAAAACGCCACCAAACATGGTGAAAAGTACCCAAGGTACAAAAGAGATTCCATAAAGTCCTGCCATTTGATAAGCAGAACCCGTTTTTTGAAAAATCAAAATAGGAATTGCAATTTTTTGCAGCCAATCGCCGACGGACGAAATTAGAAAAGCGAACCAAAGAAAGCGAAAATAATGTTTATCAGCCATGAATGCTCCCTCCACAGACTTTACAATTAATGTTGCGAGTCCATTCTTCCTCAACTTCCAATGTGAAATTGTTAAAATCAAATTTTAGTAACTTTCCTTTAGATTTGATTTCTCCATAACCAAGAATATATTTTGTCAATTCAGAACAAACAAGCCCAGCAGAAATTGGAACAAGAGTAGTATAGGCTGCATTGTCGCCATCAATATTACTTTCTTTTCGGTAATTGTACATGTTTACTGATTTTGCATCTGTTATCCCATCTCGCCAACACTGCAGGCAACCTGTTTCATGAGGAACGATAGATTGAAGCATTGCTCGCGTTGTATCAAGCCCCGTTAGTAATAATGGAATATTTTCTGCTACAACAGCTTGATTTACCCAATCTGCGAGTAAAAATCTTGGCTTATCTGCCACGGAGATAACGAAATCAAAGCCATGTATAATTTCTGCAATTTGTTCAGGACTTGAAAGTTGAGTTTCAACAGTAGAAAAATTGATATCGGGGTTGAACTCTTTTATTCTCTTTTCTGCTTGCTGTGCTTTTGATTTCCCGATATCATTGGGAGTGTATAGGATTTGACGATTGAGATTGGAAAGTTCGACTTCATCAAATTCAACAGCTTTAATTGTTCCAACTCCCATACCTGCAAGGCTAAAAGCAATATGTGAACCTAAACCACCTAGTCCGAGTAAGCAAATTTTACTGTCAGATATTTTCTTTTGTGCGATATATTTATTGAGATGATTTTTTGTGAACATTTGGAAAAATCCAATGTTGCGCAAGTATCGCTCATGCTGATAAGCTGTTAAAAGAGAAAAATACTGTTCATCTTCACTTGTATTCTCCAAAAATCCTTCATCATAAAAATCTTTCAGAATTTCTTCTACTTCTTGTTTGGAAACATTATTATATTTATGAGTGAACTCTTGGATAATTTCATTTACCGTATTTTTTCCATTTATAAGTTGAACGAGTGTCTTGACTTTTCCATCTTTGTCATCGTCATAGGTTGTGATATTCCCCGAACCTTCAAATTGGATACCATCTTCAGTTTGAAGTAGAGCATAACCCGAGTTTAATGATAATATGTCTGATTGATCAAACATTTGAACCTCCTTAAAATGCAGACTAAATAGCCTGCATTCCTTTTGTTACTAGCTTTAGCCAAGGAAAGCTTGCAAGGCCAAACTAGATTTTTGAACTGTTTTTTTAAGCATGGTATTCTCCTTTCTATTTCATAAGGACAGTTTATTATGAAATAGAAAAATATTCAATAAATATTCGTATTTTTTAGCTCATATTTGAGATTTATGATATACTGCAATTATGAATGATTTACTTGGGAAAACACATCGATTGCTTCGAGAATCAAAAAATATTGCAGTTAAAGAAATGGCTGGAGAGAAAATTTCATTTTCTCAACTCCATAAATTTGAAAATGGCACCTCTTCGATTATAGTTGAAAAACTTGCCTATCTTTTAGATTATCTGAATATTTCGGCTGAAGAATTTGAAAGCACCTTTATCTATTTGAATAAGGATGCAGTTACGATGCGCGAGATTGCCGAGGCCTTTTGGGCAAAAAATACCGCAAAACTTCGATATTATATGGAAAAAGAAAATTCCCTTTTGGTCAAGAATCCTGAGAATCTGAACCATTTTCTAAACGTAATGCAGGTAAAGTCGGCTCTTAGATTTTTAGACAAACGTTATACAATTTCAGAAAAGGAAATTCGGCGGTTGGAGCGCTATCTTTTTTCTCTCAAAGAGTGGAGCGGCTATGATATTTGGCTGTTTGGAAATTGTGTTGATTTTTTTACGGACAGTGATTTGCGTAAACTTACCTATAAAATGCTCCATCCCGAAGTTCAAAACATCAAAACAAGTTTGATTCAGTCGCGTCTCAATCAGGTCGTAATTAACCTTATCTCGGTTCACATTGAAAATAAGCATTTTACTCCCGTTGATGAACTCTTTTCTTATCTGGAGCATCATTTCAGGCCAGGCCTTGACATGACAGACCGCGCCATGCTCAGTTTTTACAAAAAACTAGTGGAATTTCGCAAAGATCCACTTTCACAAGAAAAGCTGATAAACGTAGAAAAATGTATTGCAGCGTTTGATACGCTTGGCTGTTTTGACCTAGTAAATTTGCTCACAGAGGAGTTAGAACGCTATAAAATTAGAACTCATATATGAAATATTTTGTTAATGTGTCAAAATAAAGTACATCAAAATTCAAGAATTGCCCTCTGATGTCGTAGATAAAATACATGCAGCTATGGTATATCTTCTAGCTTTTTACGGAAAAAATAGACTTGTTTCATAAACCATCAATCCTTCAAAATCGCCCCGTCCTCTTTTCACGCCCAGATTTGTTATACTTTGCCTATAAGAAAAATTGAGCCCGACTGCTCTCATCTTAAAGGAGGAAAAATATATGGACAACAGCAAACTCTTCGACCTCGAGCTTAGCCCCGAGCTCCTCGACGCACACGGCTACAAAAAATACGCCGGCAAAGAGATTGACATCTACTACAACAAGGAAGTCTGCCAACACGCCGCCTTCTGCGTCCGCGGCTCCAGCGACGTTTACGAAGTCGGCCGCAGACCTTGGATTATGGCGGACAATGAAAACCGTGAGCGAAACATCGAAATCATCCAAACTTGCCCAAGCGGTGCGCTCAAATTCATTGAAAAGGAAACAACAAATGAAAATCATTGAAGAAAAAGACCGTTTTGCCCTCTATAATGACGTCGACCAAGAGATTGGAGAGATGACCTTCATTTTCGTCGGCGAAACCATGGTCATCAACCACACTTACGTAGATTCTGCCTACCGTGGCCAGAAACTCGCCGAGCAGCTCGTCAAAGCAGGCGTTGACAAGGCCCGTCGCGAACACATCAAAATCTACCCAACCTGCCCCTTCGCCGTCAAAGAATTTGCGAGGAAAGCCGAGTACGGAGATGTTTATCAGGATAGATTGAAACTGAAACCCTGAGATAAAAGATAATTGTAAGACAAAACGCTAGAAATTTTTTCCTAGCGTTTTTAAATTTCACCAAAAGTAAATCATTTGAGAGAAACTCTCACAATTCCCCGCCGATTCCTTTATATTTCTCAACCAGAACACTAATTTTCTCAAAAACAGTCTGCTTTTTTGTATGATAAGTAGGATTCAACGGGCTCATTTTCGGGAGAGCTTCGTTCAATTCATTTCCATTTTCACTTGCATATTGCCGCTTTAATGAGGTTAGAATATAACGTTTTGCACTTTGCGGATTTAAATTTTCTTCCTCAATAAGTTGGGCAACTTCCTTTTGTTGCTCTTTTTGGGCAAAGCTATAAAATTTCTCAAGAATCTCAGGGCGATCTTTGATGGCATCAATATCCGTATTTTGAATAAACTCAACAATCAAGCCCTCTTTGGCACGATTTCCCAGACTTGCGCGGATTGTTCTCGTAATTTCATCAATCAGTCTATCTTTATCCGAAACTTTCTTATTCGTCTCTAGGATTAATTCTAAAATATAATCCAAATTGATTTCCTGAGACTTCAAAAGTTCCACTTCAAAAACTACCGAATCCCAGTCCACTGTTGAAGTTTCTTCCTGTTGGTTCCGTTGTTCATTATTGTACCAATCTCGAATATCGTTATAGGTTGAGCGATAGTCCTGAATTTCTCGTAAACTTGGAATATCAAGTTCTTCAAGCTTGGCTATTTTTTCATCATCAAAATAGAACTTTTCTTTAAAGTCTTTGACAGCTTCCTCATCATTAAAGTCAAGCTCCTGAAGTGCCTGAAGCCCTGCAAATTCATCATAGTTTTGGAGGGCATTATCAAGCTTCAAAAATTCGCCAAAGAGTTTTACAAATTCTTTTTTATCCGATTCTTTTAAAATATGACTTGGATCAGGAAATTTTTCTTTTAATTCGGCTACAACCTCTAGGTAGCCTGGCACTTCCTTGTCGTCCTCATTTATAAAGCCATCCATATACTCATCATAGGGACGCTCAAGCAGTACTTCTGCTGTTTGTGATTTTCCGAAAAGTTTGATAGCTTTCTTAGTTTGTTCCTCAAGATTTCTGAAGGTTACGATATTGCCAAATGATTTTGTCGCATCATAGATTCGATTGGTCCGTGAAAAAGCTTGAATCAGACCATGATACTGTAAGTTTTTATCTACAAACAGAGTATTTAAAGTTGGTGCATCAAAACCTGTCAAAAACATTCCGACAACGATTAATAAATCAACTTCTTTATTTTTGACACGTTTCGCAAGATTGCGATAGTAGTCTTGAAATCCTTTTCCATCTACAGAATAAGATTCACCAAAGTTTTTATTATAATCGCGAATGGCCTGCGTTAAAAACTCTTTTGCGCTTAAATCTGTTAAAGAACTTGGGTCAAAGTTTTCATCTGCTATTTCGCCCAAGGCTGACTGGGCTTCATTGGCCGCATAGGAAAAAATTGTCGCAATCGTCAGAGGCTTTTTTGACGATTTTTGTAATTCTTGAAGCTTTGTATAATAGACTTTGGCTGCTTCCACACTCGAGACCGCAAATATGGCATTAAATCCTTTACCAGTGCCATTCAGACGGTTGGTTTTCTGCGCATAATGGTTCAAGATATATTGAGAAATCTCTGTAATTCGCGCATCATGTAAAAATGCCTTTTTGTTTTCGGCTGCACTTAATTTCATTTCATCTTGCTCATTTTCAAGCGCTTGAAATCCTGGCCGGACATCATTGTAGTCCACCATAAATTTCAGAACTTTCTGATCTCGAATCGCATCAGTAATGACATACGCATGCAACTCACGCCCAAAGACCGAAGCGGTTGTTTCACT
>JAIRUS010000052.1 GCA_031254295.1 Streptococcaceae bacterium
CAGGCTTCAATAACATCATGAATAACGTGCAAACGAATTGGGGGAAATAAAGGATGTACGATTATGCTTATGACAATCCTTATCTCAATACTGAGCTATTAAATGAGCAATTTATCGCGGCGATGAAAGCACAGGAGAGAAATGCCATCTATGCGATTTTGGATGCTCAAAAAGCTCAGATTTCAAATGTCGGGACAGACTTATCTCAAGGCCTAGACAATAAAGCGTCAGATATGAAAGACTTCGCGTCGAATCGTTTGCTTTCTCGCCTCAAAGATGGACTAGAGGGGAGAGCGGCCGATGAAGCCAATGACTATCTGACAAATCGACTGAAAAAATCAGAGTTTAGAAGTCCTATCAAATAATAGTAAAGGAGAGAATATGGATAGCAATGAAAGATGGCAAATCGAGGAAGCACATGATGACAATGTCCGTGCACTCAACGAAGCTGAGGAAGCTTTAAATGACTATCGGCAACGTGCATCTCGGAGGACAGATGAGTTGGTGGAGATGGTCTATAGTGTCTATCGTCAATTACCAAATACCTCAAATCAGAGATTCGGGAGTCCGTTTGAGCAGACGATTTCCGAATATAATTTTGAAATTCAAAAAGCCCAACAAAAACTTGAAGAGGATCGAGAAGCTGAGCGACGTGACTTTAATAATAAATTGGAAGCCTGAGCTTACAAACATATCTGAATTTCTCTCAAAAAATTCATGATATAATAGCACTTATGACTCACAACACAGAATATACAGGAAGTTACAAAGTCGGCGATGTTGAAATTAGCAATCGTATCGTGCTTGCGCCGATGGCGGGAATTACCAATAAGGCTTTTCTTAAAACAGCTAAAGAATTTGGAGCTGGACTGGTTGTTTCAGAGATGATTTCAGATAAGGGAATCGAGTTTCGTAATAAAAAAACCCTTGATATGCTTGACTTTGAGGGTGTACCACACCCTCTGAGTATTCAAATTTTTGGTGGTGAGGCCGACACACTGGTTGAGGCAGCAAAATTTGTTGAAAGCAATACAACAGCTGATATTATTGATATCAACATGGGCTGTCCAGTTCCAAAAGTAACTAAAAATGAGGCTGGTTCACGTCTTCTTCTTGATCCCGATAAGGTCTATGACGTTGTCAGCAAGGTGAGTCAGGCAATCTCCAAGCCCCTCAGTGTCAAAATCCGCCTCGGTTGGGACAATGACCATCTCTTCGCCGTAGAAAACGCCAAGGCTATCGAAGCAGGCGGTGCTGCACTTGTTGCCATGCACACACGGACTAAGGCTGCTGCTTACACAGGCAATGCACAGGAAAACTGGAACTGGTTGCAAAAGCTGACTGATGCTGTAAAAATTCCAGTAATTGGAAATGGTGATGTCAAAACTCCAGAAGATGCCAAGCGTATGATTGATGAAACTGGCGTTACAGCTGTAATGATTGGGCGGGCAGCACTTGGAAATCCATGGATGCTGAAACGTACTGAGCACTTCTTTGAAACTGGAGAATTACTAGCCGAACCAACAATTCAAGAAAAAATCGAAACAGCAAGACTTCATTTATCTCGTTTAGTTGACTTACATGGTGAACATTTGGCTACACTTGAGTTCCGCTCACAGGCAAGTTATTACTTGAAAGGCGCGCTCGGCGCTGCAAAAATTAAGGTTGCAGTTAATCAAGCCAACAGCCCTCTTGAGGTCTATGATATATTTGACGACTATTTAAAAATCCAGATTTAACTCTGGCTTTTTTCGTATTCTTTTTGCAATTTCGTAACATATTTTTTCGCGGCAGAGAAATCTTCATCTGTCAAATATTCTGAGTCTATTTCTAACTTTTCAATCCAGTCATGAATTTCTTTGAAGGGCATTGATAACTCTTTTGTTGATAGGATTTTCAAGGTTTTTACTAGCTGTAAGGCACGGTAGCGACGTTCAGAACGCCGACGTTTCAGTGTTTCCTCATAATTTTGAGATTTGTCAATTTCCCATAGTAAGTTCTTTTTCTCTGTCATCACTTGCTATTTCTGACGTGCTTTCTTTTCCGCATAATTTGATTTTGAATAATTAAAATCCCCCATGACTTCATGCACATTGATGATAGAGCTAAAAGCATTTTCATCAACCTTTTGAATCGTCCGCTTGATTTCTTGGATTTCGCGCGGATTCAGGATAACATATAGAACCTTCTTTGAGTCTCCAGAATAAGCTCCCTCGCCATTGAGAAAGGTTACACCACGTCCAAGTTTTTTCATAATCGTCTCAGCTAATTCCTCTGGCTTTGATGAGATAATCAACATACCACGGACAGTATAGCCACCAGATTGTACAAACTCCAAAACTTGGCTGGCTACGAAGCTGCAAATCAATGTATACATCATATGTTTCAAATCAATATATGACAATGAAGCCACAAGTACCATCGAGTCAACCGCTACAAAGGTCGTAGATAAAGGAATTCCCTGCTTGGTTTGAAGAAGACGTGCAACAATATCTGTTCCTCCTGTTGTCCCATCAACTCTAAAGACAATGCCGATTCCAAAACCTGCAAAAACGCCTGCTAGAAGTGAGCCAATCAACATATCGTGTCCGACCGAAACTGTAAATGGAATACGCTGGAAGAGCCAAATCCAAGCGGACAAACTCACAATTCCCCAGACCGTAAAAACGAAAGTTCTCCGTCCTAGATGTCTATAGCCGATAAACAAAAGAGGGATATTAATCAGTAAAGTCGTAAGAGACGGATCAATCCGCAAGAGAGCATGTCCGATCAATGAAATACCTGCTACTCCACCCTCTGCCAGACTATTCACCATGTTAAAGTTGACAAAGCCAAAGGCATAAACCGCCGTCCCTAAGGCGACGATGAGTAAGCTAACAAAATTCTTTTTTATAAGATTCATTATTGTTGTCATTAACTATTCTTTTCCTCATTGAAATTTCCGAGAACTCGAACATTTTGAGCCATCGTGACAAAGGCCTGTGGGTCTGACTCCATCAAGGCCTCTCTAAATTCATAGTACTCAGAATTTGTCACAACTGTCAACATGACTGTCTCACGTTGCTTTGTGTAGCCTCCCTCGGCTCCACGTATAAGTGTCACACCACGACCTAATTGGTTGAATATTGCATCTCTCACATCATCTGGAAATTGAGTAACAATCGTAACTTGCATTTTCTTTTGACGATTAAAGACTGCATCTACTAAACGCCCATTAATGAAAATATAAATCAAAGAATAAAACATATGCTGCCAGCCAAAGAGCGCACCAGCGGTAATAATGATCACACCATTCACACCTGTACTTAGTAGGCCTACAGACATTCCCGTTTTTTTACGGATAGTTAAACTAATAATATCCGTTCCCCCACTTGAAATACCTTGGCGCATCACATAACCAATACCAAGCCCCATCAAAACACCACCAAAGACCGCATTCATAATCGGGTCAGTTGTCAAGGTCATTGAAGGGAGTATCTGGATAAATATCGAGCTCAAAGTGATTGACATAAAAGTATAAATGGTAAATTTTCGTCCAATCGTATACCAAGCCATAATCAGCAAGGGGAAATTTAAAAGCCAGATAATCACTGAAATCGGAATAATGTTTCTACCAAAACTATCTTTCAGCACAGTAAAAATAATCTGTGAAACACCCGTTACACCGCTCGAATAAACGTGTCCTGGTTGGAGAAAAAAATTCAGAGCGATAGCAGATAAGATACCATAAACTACTGCTGCTGAGCTTTTTTCTATAAACCTTGCGAGATCAAAATACGCTAAAAATTTTTTCTTCATTTTTTATTATAAGAGTTACTAGATATTTTTTTGCCCAACTGTCATGACTATCATTTTATCGTATCAATAGTATTAATGTGAAGCTCATCTAATTGTTTTTGTGTAACAGGGCTTGGCGCCTCTGTTAAAGGATCAATCGCACGTTTGTTCTTAGGGAAGGCGATGACTTCACGAATATTATCTTTGCCTGCCAGAAGCATCGCAAAGCGATCAAGACCAATTGCAAGGCCACCGTGTGGCGGGAAGCCAAAGTCAAAAGCTTCTAGTAAGAAGCCGAACTGCTCCTCTGCTTCTTCTTGGCTAAAGCCAAGGGCTGTCAGCATTTGCTCCTGCAACTCTCGCGTATTGATACGAAGTGATCCACCACCAAGTTCATAGCCATTCAAGACAATATCATAGGCATGCGCCCGAACTTTTTGGAGGTCTGAATCTTCTGAGCGGCCATCGGCCAATAAATAGCCAACCGTTTCCTCCGTTGGCAATGTGAACGGATGATGAGCTGACATATAGCGCCCCTCTTCTTCTGACCATTCAAACAAAGGCCAGTCCACAATCCAAAGGAAGTTAAATAAACTTTGGTCAATCAAATCATGCGCCTTCGCAATGTGAAGACGTAAAGCGCCAAGCGCACTATTGGCATTGCCCAAAGTATCGGCTACAAAGAGGACTAAGTCATTATCTTCAAGTTTGAGTTCTAATCTGAGCTCGTCAGAGATTTCAGTTAAAAACTTCGCAACTGAACCTGATAATTCACCATTTTCAAGTTTTACCCAAGCCAGACCATGCGCACCATTTTGCTTGGCAAGTTCTGTCAGCTTATCAATTTCTTTACGTGAATAGTTACTAGCTAGATTTTTAGCCACTATTGCCTTGACAACTGGAGCCTCTGTAAAGACTTTAAAATCCGTCTTATGCGCAAGCTCTGTCATATCAGACAGACGCATCTCAAAACGTGTATCTGGCTTATCAGAACCATAAAAATTCATCGCGTCATCATAGGCCATACGTGTCAAAGGAAGTGAAATATCAATCCCTTTAACATTTTTCATCACATTTTGTAGCAAGCCTTCAACGATTTCTTGAATTTCTTCCTCATCAAGGAAGCTTGTCTCTAAATCTATTTGCGTAAACTCAGGCTGACGATCGCCACGTAAGTCCTCATCTCGGAAACATTTTACAATCTGGTAATAACGATCAAAGCCTGAGCCCATCAAAAGTTGTTTTGTAATCTGAGGAGACTGTGGCAAGGCATAGAAATGTCCCTCATTTACACGTGAAGGGACAAGATAATCTCTGGCTCCCTCTGGTGTCGACTTCGCAAGCATCGGCGTCTCTGTATCAATAAAACCAGCCTCATCAAGGAAACTACGCACGTTGCGTGTAATGGCATGACGCATGCGCATATTTGCGAGCATTTCAGGACGGCGCAAGTCCAGATAGCGATAACGCAAACGCAACTCGTCTGAAACTTCAACGCCATCTTTGATTTCAAATGGAGGTGTTTGTGAAGCAGCCAAGACAGTTAATTCACTGGCTTTAAGTTCCCACTTGCCAGTCGCAATTTTTTCATTTGCAACATCTTTTACCGCTATTTTGCCTGTCACTTCGATAACAAATTCTGCACGGAGTTTTTCAGCTTGTGCCATGATTTCATCAGACAGGTCCTCAGGGTTAAAAGTAATCTGCATCAGGCCCTCACGGTCGCGCAAATCAATGAAGATTAATCCACCAAGATCACGACGACGATCAACCCAACCTTTTAATGTAATTTCTTGTCCAACATGTTGCTCATTGACCTGTCCTGCATAACATGTACGTTTCATAATTTTACTCTCCTTACTTTACTTATCTTTTTTACTCATCTTCAATATTCCATGGCTGAGTCTTCAACCAAGGTTTCGTAGATTGTTGCAAAGTCCGAATATATTTCTTTCAAAGAATACTCTTGCTCTTTACGTGTTTCAGCATTCTTGACTTTTGCTACTTCTTTGTCGATTTCATCATCGCCTAGTGTGATAATCAAATCAGAATGATAAGCGTCTGCCGACTTATACTGCGCGGCTAACTTACGATTAAGATAATCTCGATCCACACTATAGCCTTGCATGCGCAATGAAGAAACAAGCTTAGCTGCTTCCAGATTGGCTTTCTCTCCAAGCACGGCAACATAGGCATGAAGTCCCATCTCATCTGATAAGTCCATTCCTTGCATTTCAAGAATCATGAGTAAACGTTCAAGCCCCATCGCAAAGCCAAAGGCTGGTGTCTCTGGACCTCCAAAGTATTCAACAAGCTTGTCATAACGTCCGCCGCCACAAACTGTGAGTTCTTTGCCATCAAT
>JAIRUS010000053.1 GCA_031254295.1 Streptococcaceae bacterium
CGGCATTCGGCAGATAGTGGCTTTGCGGGCTGTTGCCCCTTTCATGGCGATTGTCTGGAAGGACTTGCTGCAGGCCCATCGCTTGAAGCACGCACAGGGATTCGTGGAGAAAATATTCCACAAGATCATGAGGTTTGGGATATTCAAGCTTTTTATATCGCCCAGATTGCTGTGAATACGACACTTGCTCTGGCACCAGAACAAATTGTTTTTGGTGGCGGGGTAATGGCTCAAGAGCATATGATAAAGCGAGTTCGTCAACAATTTGAAGCACAGCTTGCAGGCTACGTGGCTCTACCATCAGCGCTGACAGATTATTTGGTTACTCCGTCGATACTTGATAATGGCTCGGCGACAATTGGAAACTTTGCTTTAGCAGCGCGCTTGGCTAAGTGAATGTGATGAAAGAGAGATGTCTAAAAAACATCTCTTTTTTATTGGAATTATTCTCCGATAATTTCCAATTGAATGAAAACGAATTCTAAAAAAGTTGACAAGTTAGAAGAAAAGTGCTATTTTACTTTGTAGAAACGTTTCACTAAATTCTCATTGAGAATTTTAAAAATAGGAGAGTGAGTGAATGAAGAAGAAAATTGCTGTCAATCATACGGCTGTTAGAGTAATTAAAAAAGCAGATTTTGAAGTTAGTTTTGTTGCAACAGGGGATATACAGACTATCAAGCATGGAGAGATTTTCCTCAATCAATTGGTTGGGCAGGAGATTGATGGCTCGCTTAGTCAGATCTACTTGCGTGTTTTTGAAGAAGATACAATTCGATTTTATCCCTTGATAGGGAAGAATTCTGATGCTAAATTCTTTATCGGACAATCCCAAGCAAGATGGCAGGGACGTGTAGCAGAGATTGATTTCGAGCTGACGCTAAAGTTAGCAGATAATCAGCTTTTCTGGGAGCTTTTACTGGACGGAACTGATAAGTTAGTTGATATTGTACTGTCTCAAGATATAGGTCTTGCTGATGAGGGGGCTTTGCGAAGTAATGAAGCCTATAATTCGCAATATCTGAATCATCAGATTTTTCATGATCGTGGCTATACGATTGTCAGTCGGCAGAATATGGGCGTGTCAACAGGATATCCAGTCCTTGAAACAGGTGCTTTTGGCGAGCAAGCTGTTGATGGCTTTTTGACAGATGGATTTCAATTTTTTGGAAAGTCATATAAGCTGACGAGGAGCCCTGAAGTTTTGACAAAAAAAGACTTTCCAAATGAAGTCTATCAGTATGAGTTGGCGCTGGCTGCATTGAAAACGCAAAGTTTTGAACTCAATGGGAAGAAAAAAGTTGTTTTTTATCAAAGTTTTCAAGCAAATTCTGATTTGCTTCCGACGGCTGTTACAGCAGAGGACGAGTTGCAGGAGACATTGTCAAACTTATCCGAAGAGGAATTAACAGAGGTTGAACTGAGCCATGCCAAGCTTGATTTGAACAAGCAACTAAATGGCCGTGAACTGAGTAATCAGGAAGTTCGTGCGTACTATCCTATTTCTAGCTTTGATGAGATTTTAGATGGGAAACTTGTCTCAGGCTTTACGACTGACAATGTTCATTTTGTCAGTCAAGCTAAGGAGTTGCTGGTTGAGCGTGAGCATGGGGAGATTTTTTTATCAGGTAACTCAATGTCTATAAATAAACGAGGTCTTGCCACATCTAGTTTTATCTATGGCCTTTTTAATGCGCATATCGTCATCGGAAATACCACGATGAATAAGCTCTTGTCTAATCAGCGGGATCATCTCAATCTGAGCCAGATTTCTGGCCAACGTATTTTTGTCAAGCGGGGAGATAAGTATCAGCTCTTGGGACTGCCATCACTTTTCGAGATGGGCTATAACTTTGCCAGATGGATTTATGTATTAGATGACAATACGCTGACTGTTACAAATTTCTTGGCAAGTGATGAGGCAAGTCTGCAACTAGAAGTGCATTCTGAGTCAGGTAAAGTTTATGACTTTCTCATTACAAATCAGGTCATCATGGACGAGAAAGAGTATAAGTCGGCGGCCAATTTAGAAATTATATCCAAGCAAAGCTATGATTTTACAGCAACGGAGACTTCGGCAGTAAATATGGGAAATCCAAAGCTTCGCTATCGTATGAACTTCGACCAAGATCAAGAGGTTGAACTACTCGAGACGGGGAGTCTGTTTGACGGTCCGACATTTATTGAGGATAGCCTAGTGATTTTTGCCCTTAAATCTGACAAGTTTAAATTTAAGATTACAGGAAATCTGGGAGGGAAGATTCCAGAAACTGGCTTTTTGGAATTTGCTAGAGAAGTCAAAAATTATCAAAATTTTATTGAAAAGGAATTGCTCAATGGTTTTAGATTTACAAGTACCACTGGAAAATTTGAAAAGTTAAATCGGATTCTTCCTTGGTATGCACATGATATGCTGATTCATTATCTGAGTCCACATGGACTAGAGCAGTATGGTGGGGCTGCTTGGGGGACACGTGATGTCTCTCAGGGGCCAATTGAATTTTTCTTGGCAACGCAGCATCCTGAGGTTGCGCGAGAAATTTTGCTATGTCTCTTTTCTCATCAGTTTGAAGAAGATGACTCGTGGCCGCAATGGTTTATGTTTGATGAATATTCGGAGATTTTTTCTGATGAAAGTCATGGTGATGTGATTGTCTGGCCTCTCTTTGCACTGACGGAGTATTTGGAGCAGACAGGCGACTTTGAGATTCTGAAAGAAGACTTGCCCTATTTATCAAACTTGACGCATAAATTCACAGCAGAAAAAGCAAGCCTCAAAGTGCATCTGCAGAAAGAGTCGCAATATATCAAGGATCATTTTCTATCTGGAACTCATCTTTCAGCTTATGGCAATGGTGACTGGGACGATACGCTACAACCAGCCAATAGTGAACTGAAAGAGCATATGACGTCAAGTTGGACAGTTGCCTTGACCTATCAGGCAGTAAAAAAATATGCAGAGCTTTCACAAGACAGAGAGCTAACTCAGCTAGCAGAAGCAATAAAATCAGATTTTGAAAAGTATTTGATTGTGGATCAACAGATACCAGGCTTTGCGCTTCAGCATCAGAAAGAAGACGGCAGTTTTGATCCGATTATTCACCCAAGAGATGAGAAGACAAAGATGCATTATCGTCTTTTACCCTTGCAGCAGAGTATTATTGCAGAGCTTGTTGACAGTGAGCAAGTCGAGAGAAACCTAGCTCTGATTAAGGAGCATTTGACCTTTGTGGACGGAGTTCGATTGATGGAGCGTTCTCCTGATTATCAAGGTGGGATTTCACGGAACTTTAAGCGAGCAGAGCAAGCGGCAAATTTTGGTCGTGAGATCGGGCTTCTGTATGTTCATGCGCAGATTCGCTATGTAGAGGCAATGGCGAAAGCGGGGCGAGCGAGAGAAGCATGGAGAGCCTTGGAACAAACAATTCCTCTGGGCCTGAAAGATGTCGTGGAGAATGCAGCAACCCGTCAGGCGAATGTCTATTTTTCAAGTAGTGATGGTGACTTTAAGACGCGTTATGAAGCGCAAGCTAATTTTGATAAGTTGAAATCTGGAGGCGTTGAGGTTAAGTCAGGCTGGCGTCTTTATTCATCAGGTCCAGGTATCTTTATAAATCAAGTGATACGGCACCTTGCAGGAATTGAAATGACAAGCATGGGGCTTATCATTGATCCGATTTTCCCAGAGAAGACGGATAAGTTGGAAGTCGATCTTATTTTGAAGGGGAAAATGGTTCATTTTCATCTGATAAGTTCTGTTAAAAACTCTGTCCAACTTGATGGTGAGAACTTACAGTTTGATTCTATGTCTAATAGCTATAGAAGTGCAGGGCTTAAGATTTCACAAGAAAGTTTAGTAAAAATAAAAAATGGCAGTGTTTTGACTGTCGAAATAGGAGAAGATTTATGAAAAGAAAGAAAATTTTTGGTGATCACAGCAGCACCTAAAACAAAAACAAATTAAAGGAAAATAAAAATGAAAATCAGTAAGAAAATTGTACTTGGTACAGCAGCTATCCTTGCGGCAGCAACACTTGTGGCTTGCAGCAGTTCTAAATCGTCAAGCTCGTCGTCATCGTCAGGCTCAACCTCGATTATCTTTGGTGGTGACGGCTCGCAGGGTGGTTTTACGCAGGCAGACTTCAATCCGTTTGATTCGGCCAATCACCGTCAGGGAACCAACTTTTTATATGAGCCTTTGATGGTCGTCAATTCGATTAACGGGAAAGCCACGCCGTTTCTTGCAACATCAGAAAAAACGGTTGATGCGTCCACCATTGAATACACGATTCGTAAAGGTGTGAAATGGTCAGACGGTCAGGCGCTGACAGTCAAGGATGTGGTCTATACTTTTAATCTTTTGAAGGCCAATCCAGCCTTGGACGCCAATGGTGAATGGCAAAATATTGCGTCGATTTCATCAACTGATGATACGGTCACTTTCCATCTGACATCGCCCAATGTCCCAGCCATCACAACGATTGACAATCAGATTATTGTCCCCGAGCATGTTTGGAAAGCTATTTCAAATCCAGCTAAATATCTGAATTCGACGCCTGTTGTTTCAGGTCCTTACAAGGTCGGCACGTTTAATCAAAACCAATATACCTTGGTGAAAAATAAAGATTATTGGGACGCAAGCGCGGTGCA
>JAIRUS010000091.1 GCA_031254295.1 Streptococcaceae bacterium
AAAACAGCCACCCTAAGGTAGCTGCAATAATAGATCGGCTCAGGTTTCCCCGAGCCTCAAGTGGTATGTTGGATAAATCCTCAACCGTTAATAACTAAAGTATAACAAAATATGTAAAAATGTCAAATAGGATAAAAGGTATCAGTTATCCTATTACAAAACAAAAATAAAATGGAGCAACTAATAAAATTGCAGACTGTATGATAAAATTTATTTTTAACGATTGAGAATTTTTTAGAGAAAGAGAAAAAATGGCTAAACCAGAATCTAATTTTGATAAATATATTTATAAACTACTTGATGAAGCTGGTATCGACTTTGATACGCAAGGAAGCATCATTAAAGAAGTTGATGAGGCTCTAAAAACTGCTTCAAAAAATGGCAAAGGAAATGCTGGTTACCCAGAGGTTGTGGCAAAAGTCGGAGAGTTTTTACTTGTGATGGAAGATAAAGCTGATAGAGACAAACAAATTATGCTTGACGATTCTGGCGAGATTCAAATGGTTGCAGAAGCAACAGTCAACTATGCTGTCAATGGGGCTATTCATTATGCACACCACATCATTAAAAATTCGAGTTTTAAAAAAATCTTTGCCTTTGGAAATAGTGGCGATAGTAAACACCATATTTTACAGCCCTATTTTGTTGGTGAATCAGGCGTAAAGCTTTTACCAGAAGTTGAAACTTTTGAAAACTTCTCTGAAGATAATATTGATGATTATTATAAGCTCGAAGTTCTAGAAATAAAGCCAGCCGAAGAAGAGAAAGCGGAAGATATTCTGGCTAAAGCAAAAGAACTTCATGAAGCACTCAGAAATTATGGTGGTTTAGGCGAAGATGAAAAGCCACTTGTTGTTTCCGCCATTTTACTAGCTTTGCAAGAAAACTCATTTTCTGTGAAACAACTTCAAGGTAAAAAAGGTGAAGAAACTAACGTAGATGATGAAGATTATGGTAAAACAGATGGAGAATTGCTTTATAATGCGATTGAAACTCATTTTGGAAGAATAAGAGTTAGTCCAGATGTCAAAAAAGAGCGTGTTTTGGCTCAGTTTAATTTGCTCAAAATGCGCCCACTTCTCAATGAAGTTGACGACCGTTTAGGCAAGACACCACTCAAATATTTTACAGAATATATTGATAAAAATATCCATAAAGCTGTTGTCAGTAATTCAGCAGAGGATTATCTGGGACGCTTTTATGGAGAATTTGTCAGTTATTCAGGTGGAGACGGTCAAGCTCTGGGTGTTGTTTTAACACCACGACATATTACGGAATTGTTTACTGAACTTGTTCATCTGAAATCTACAGATACAATTTTTGACCCTTGTTGTGGTACAGGTGGATTTTTGGTCTCCGCTATGCACAAAATGCTATCAGAAGCAAAAACAGAGGCAGAAAAGAAGCAAATCAAAGAAAAACAGATACACGGGATTGAAATCCGTGACGATATGTTTGCGATTGCGACGACAAATATGATTTTACGCGGCGATGGGCGCTCCAATATTGAGTGCAAAGACTTCTTGAAGCAAGACACAAATGAACTACAAGCTAAAGGATTATCAGTTGGTCTGATGAATCCTCCTTATTCGCAGGCAAAAAGTAAAGAGACGGCTAGTTTATCAGAACTCAGTTTTATCCGTCATTTGTTGGATTCTTTAACTGTTGGTGGTCGAGTTGCTGTGATTGTGCCTGTATCCGCCATGATTGGGAAAACTAAAGAAGATAAAGCCATTAAAAAAGAAATCTTGAAGAATCATACTCTAGAAGGCGTGATTAGTCTATCGAAAGAGACTTTTTACGGAGTAGGAACTGTGCCGTGTATTGCTGTTTTCACAACAGGAGAAAAACACCCAGTTAATAAAAAAGTGAAGTTTATCAACTTTGAAGATGACGGCTTCAAGGTCAATAAACATATCGGACTTGTGAAAACTGAGCGTGCCAAAGACCGCAAACAGCTTTTATTGGATTGCTGGAATGATAGACGGACGGATTATCCTAGTAAATTCATGGTGGAAACCACGGTTGAAGACACAGACGAATGGCTACATAGCTTTTACTACTACAACGATGAAATTCCGAGTGAAGAAGATTTCAGAAATTCGATTGCGGATTATCTGACCTTTGAGTTCAACATGATTACGCATGGTCGTGGTTATCTTTTTGAGGCTGAGAGTGAGAACTCTCAGGTTGTGGATAAAGATTTGCGAAGCAAATCATCGGAGGTTGAAGATGATTAAGCTGGAAGATAGAGAATGGTTTGCTTTTGATATTGAAGAACTCTTTGAGATGAAAACTGGCGCATCTGTTGCACAGGATAATTTGAAATTAGGTAAGTTACCACGAATTACAGCAACAGACATAAATAACGGAATTGGAATATTTTCTCAGATAGCAGATAACAAAAATTTTAGAGAAGTTGAAAATGTTATAACTTATTCTTTCTTAGGAAGTGCTTTTTACCACCCATACAATATAAGCCTTGACATGAAGATTCATAGTTTAAAAGCAAAGGATCAAAAATTAAACAGGTATATTGGATTATTTTGTGTTCAAGCGCTTAAAAGCACGATTATCAAACCGAATTATGGGAATCAAGTTTCAAGTAAAGATTTATTGAAAAAGAAAATTTTACTTCCGATTGATAAAAATAATAATCCTGACTGGCAGTTCATGGAGGATTATATCAAAGAACGCTATCAATTGCTCATTAACCAATATAAAGAATATCTCGGAAGCCTTGATATGACGGGGGGGGCGCCGACGGCTCTTGATGGAAAAGAGTGGGGAGAGTTCATGCTTTCAGATGTTTTCACGATTTCAGCAGGTAAACGTTTGACGAAAGATGATATGAAGAATGGGAAGCGTCCGTTTATCGGAGCAACTGATTCAAATAACGGCATTACAAATTTTGTGAGTAATGAGAATGTATCTTTGGATAAGGAAGTCTTAGGCGTAAATTACAATGGAAGTGTAGTAGAAACATTTTATCATCCCTACGAGAGTATTTTTTCAGATGATGTCAAACGATTTTCTGTAAAAGATGGTAAAGGTAATAAGTTCGTTTACCTATTCTTAAAATCAACAATCATGCAACAGAAATCAAAGTATGCTTATGGTTATAAATTTAATGAAGCAAGAATGAAAAAACAGGTTATTTTATTACCTGTCAATACTGATAAAACACCTGATTGGGAGTATATGGAAAATTATTCCAAATGGCAGATGAAGCAGCAGTTAGAGGAATACATGAAGTATATAGAATAAGTGAGGAAATATGAAATGGGAACTTTTGATCAAAAAACAGGTCTCTATTACGGAGAACCGCAAACTATAACACACTTTGGAGGAAAAACAATGAAACAGTATAATATTTTTATTAGTCACAGTTGGAAACATAATGACAATGATTACAAAAAATTAGTAGAATGGCTAGACAATAGCGACTTGACTTGGCATGACTTTTCAGTACCAATGAATGACCCAATCCATACAAATGGCACTGATAAACAACTATATGAAGCCATAAGTAACAAAATCAAATATTCTACAATTATTTTGATGATGGGAGGGAATGCTTCAAGTTATAGCAAATGGATTGAAAAAGAGATTAAAATTGCTAAGTCAGATTTTTCAAAACCTTTAATTGGCATTTCTCCTTGGGGAACAGGGCAAGAATCACAAGTAGTCAAGAAAGCAGCAGATGAAATGGTGGGGTGGAGTTCATCATCTGTGATTGATGCCATCAAAAAGTGGAGTAATTGATGAGCGTTGATAAATTTGAGCTTTATAAGATTTATCTTGAAAGTATTGAAAAAATTTCTGACAGGCGAGATAATGCCAATAAATACTTTTTACAGGTACAGTCTGCTATTTTGGTGTTAGCGGGTTTGATTATCCAGTTTGGCGGACACGAGAAGAAATTACTGATAGGCGGACTGACATTATTTGGATTAATTATCTCAATAATTTTTTGGTTCTTAATTAACTCGTACAAGCAGATGAATAGTGGCAAGTTCAAAGTGCTTCATGAAATGGAGCAAGAACTTGAAATTGATATGTATCAGAGAGAATGGCTGTATCTAGGAGAAGGTAAGGATAAGAAGAAATATTTTCCTTTTTCACATGTAGAAAGATTGGTGCCGATAGTATTTGGAGTTGCATATATTGTAATTTTTGTTTTATTATTTTTTAGATAATAGGATAAAATAATAAATTTAGAAAAATATTTAATTCCCAAAATACAACCGCGCAGAAACAGAGCCGAGCAAACTGCTTTAAGACAGTTGTATTAATAGATGCTCTGGGCTTCAATCAAATAGAGAGGAGGATTAAATGGAAAAAGGAAAATCACAAAATGCGTTGATGAAACATATTCGTGACGAACATAGAATTGAAATCGGAGGTTCTGTGCATAAGCGAATGATTCAAGAAATGGGATATTATCACGGATATAAAGCTTATCGTTTTTTGAAAAATGTAAAAAACAAAGCGCATCATAATAATTTCTCTCAGATTGTTTCAACTTATAATTATGATAATAGGCTTAAGCAGATTCTATATCCTTATGTCATGCGACTTGAGACGATACTGAAAAACATTGTGATTGATGAACTTGTTTCAAGTGAGGGCGTGACATTTGATAAAATCTATGAACAAAAGTTGACACGGTACCGTGAAATGAGTTCGAGTGATAAGAATTACTCGCAGGAGATGAAACGTCGACTTGAATTGAAAAGAAATTTTGATGCAGCTGTTTCAAATGCTTATGGAAAAAATCCTATTGTGGAGCATTTCGTCAATGCAAGTAAAGCATTACCAATTTGGGCAGAGTTTGAATTGATTACCTTAGGGACATTTGGTAATTTTGTCGGGCGTCTTAACACTGATATTAAGTTAAATATCGCTAAGAAGATTGGAACTTATAATAAATCAAATGATACAAGTGGCATGATGCTTGAGCGACATATTTTTATTTTGAAAGAATTGCGAAATTCAATCGCACATAATGGGATTATTTTTGATACGAGATTTCAAAAGAGTCGAATTGATAAAAGTGTGAAAAAACAGCTTGCAAATGAATTTCAACTTAGTGATGTGGCATTTTCAACGATTGTGGACTACCTCTTGTTGGTTTTACATTATTTTAAAGCAGTTGGTGTGACAAAAACTGAATTAAAGCAATTAATCAGAGACTTTGAATCTGCAACGCAAGATTTTGAGAATACTTTAAGCGATACTGGGATATTTTTTGGAATTGTAGGTTCAGATTACTTGTTAAAGCTGCAAGCCATGCGGGATTTTATTAACAGAAAATAATTGACAATACAGCACGAAGATGCTATAATGAGTGTACAAATTGCGGTAGACCTTTTCGGAGGCTATCTAAAGTCACTCGATTCGTCGGGTGACTTTTCTTTTATTATCCCAAGAAAAATCATTAATCTCAAGAAAATAATTTAGAAAGAACAAAAATGACAGAACTAACCCCAAAATACAACCCCACAGAAACAGAAGCAGGCCGCTACGAGAAGTGGCTGGCGGCTGGCGTTTTCAAGCCGTCTGGAAATCCAGAGGCGGCGCCTTATAGTATCGTGATTCCACCGCCAAATGTGACGGGCAAGCTCCATCTGGGGCACGCTTGGGACACGACTTTGCAGGATATTATCATTCGCCAGAAGCGGATGCAGGGCTTTGACACGCTTTGGCTACCTGGTATGGATCATGCAGGGATTGCGACGCAGGCAAAGGTTGAGGCTCGGCTTGCCGAGGACGGGATTTCGCGCTATGATCTTGGACGCGCAAAGTTCCTTGATAAGGTCTGGGAGTGGAAAGATGAGTATGCGGAGACGATTCATGCGCAATGGGCGAAGATGGGAATTTCCGTCGACTATTCGCGCGAGCGTTTTACTTTGGACGAGGGGTTGAATCAAGCGGTGCGCACGGTTTTTGTTAAGCTCTATGAAAAGGGCTGGATTTATCGTGGCGAGAAGCTGATTAACTGGGATCCAAAGGCGATGACGGCGCTGTCAGATATTGAGGTTATCCACAAAGAAATTGACGGCGCTTTCTACCACATTACCTACCAGATTGAGGGGACGAACGAGTTTGTCGAGATTGCGACGACGCGTCCTGAGACTTTCCTTGGCGATACGGCGGTTATTGTCAACGCGGAAGATGCGCGTTATAAGCATTTGGTCGGAAAAAATGTTGTGCTGCCAATCATTGGGCGCGTGATTCCGATTTTGACGGATGAGCATGCGGATATGGAAAAGGGTACAGGTGTCGTGAAAATCACGCCTGCGCATGACCCAAATGACTTTGAAGTGGCGCTGCGCCATGACTTGCCGATGATTAACATGATGAATCCTGACGGGACCATCAATGCCGAAGGTGGCAAATATGAGGGCTTAGACCGTTTTGAGGCGCGCAAGCAGATTGTCAAAGATCTTGAAGCGCTTGGACAGCTTGTGAAAATTGAGCCGATTCGTCACGAAGTCGGGCATTCAGAGCGGACGGGCGTCGTTGTCGAGCCACGGCTCTCAACGCAATGGTTCGTCAAAATGGACGAGCTGGCAGCGCAAGCCATGGCCAATCAGAAAACAGACGGCGCGGTTGAATTTTATCCGCCGCGTTT
>JAIRUS010000127.1 GCA_031254295.1 Streptococcaceae bacterium
CAAAATGATTAAAATTTTTGAAGAATTAGGCTTTGTCAGCATAGAAAATGGCATTCTGTCAGCTGCCACAAATCCACCGCATCAGGAAATATCTGAGAGCAGTATTTACACGGCATTCAATGAAACCGTGAAACAGCAGGCTTTCTGGGCGCTTAGCCCAATTGCCGAAATTTATGACTTTTTGAAAAATAGAAAGTGAGTTTATCTCTTATGGAACTGAAAGACTACATTGCAACAATCAACGATTATCCAAAACCAGGCATCATTTTTCGTGATATTAGCCCGCTGATGGCTGACGGCGACGCGTACAAATATGCCGTGACTGAAATCGAGCAATATGCGCGTGACAAACAAATTGATATGATTGTAGGTCCTGAGGCGCGTGGTTTTATCATCGGTTGCCCAGTTGCAACGCAGCTTGGCGTTGGTTTTGCGCCCGTTCGTAAGCCAGGAAAATTGCCGCGCTCGGTCATTTCAGCCGATTATGAAAAAGAATATGGCAAAGATACGCTCACAATGCACGCCGATTCAATTAAGCCTGGTCAGCGCGTGCTGATCGTTGACGATTTGCTTGCCACAGGCGGCACGATGAAAGCAACAATCGAGCTGGTTGAGAAAATGGGCGGCATTGTCGCAGGCCTTGCCTTTTTGATTGAGCTTGACGACCTTCGCGGCCGCGAAAATTTGGGCGATTACGACTATAAAGTCTTGATGCACTATTGACAAAAAAGAGTATTTCTGCTAAAATTGTTCAGTTATAGTTACAAAAGAGAAATCTGAGGAAAAAATGAAAATCAAAGCACTTGATAACCAATCAATCGAAGAACTTTCTATGATTGAGGTAGCGCACGCTATCCTCGAGCAGAACGCTGAAGAAATGGCTTTTCCAGACATTGCAGAAGTCGTGAAAGACTATCTTCAAAAATCTGATGAGGAAATGGCAGCAGCGCTTGCGCGTTTTTATACCGAACTGAACACGGATGGCTCATTTATTCCTGTCGATGGCAAATGGGCATTGCGTGCGTGGTTTCCGATTGATTCTATCGACGAAGAAACCATCAGCTTGGAATATTTTGAAGAAGCAGAAGTGATTGACGACAGCGTTGATCCCGCGCTTTTGGGCGTCGAAGACGATGATGCGGACTTTAAAACAGAAGTTGCCAAGGAAATCGTGTACGACGAAGATACCGACGATGAGCAAAATGAAGCCGCAGCTTACGACGAGGATTTAGCAGAAGTAGCTGTTGACGATGATATTCTTAACGAGGCTGACGAAGTTGTTGATTTGTCTGAGGAAGACGACGATGACGACGATTTGGCTGATACTCGCACAAAATAAAATCCAGTAAAGGAGTTCCTTTGGCTGAAGATAACAAAGACAATAGACCCGAAAATCTTTCGGGAAGTGGATTTCCACTCAATTTTGACCCGCTTTCGTTTGGTTCCACAGTTACGAACACCCCTTCAGAGCAAGGGGCTGTTCAGTTTTTCCAAAACAGTGTGCCAGACGATATTCAAAAAGCATTCGCGGATGCCACGCAAGAGCAAAATTCAGTGCGCATTAATCCAAATGAAGTCATGGCGGGCACGACCGATTTTACAAAGCTAAATGCCACACGAAATTACAGCGCAAAAGATCACTCGCTAAAAATAAAAGCCGTGCGTTACATGGACAAATTCCCAGCGCAGACAAAAGTGGCGAGCTCAGGAGCTGGGCAAGTTCAGATGTCGCAAGCTTCACAAGCTTCATTTGAAGCTCCCGAAGCCTCTCGCCCCTCTGTGGCTGCACAAGAGCAAGCGAGTAGTTTTGGCGACATTCTGAAAAATAATGCTTTAAGTGCGCTTCAAACGCTCTCTGAGGCAGCACATTCTGCCGTTTCTGTAGCAACGTCGCAGTCTTCGATGCCGGCTAATTCGCCGCTACACGCGGCTGGAGATATTTATGCACGTTTGGGCATTGATCGCACGGGAAAACCAATCACACCAAGTCCTGAGCTTTCTGAAATGGCTTCTCCGAGCCAAAGCTCAGACGAGGCGCTTCTTGATGAGGCACAAACACTTGAAGCGCGCGCGCGTGATTTGAGTAATTATCACAAGTGGAATCAGGCAAAAAGTGCGCAAGAAACGAGCAACAACACGAAACGCGCATATGTTCGCTCTATCAGCGCTGACAAAACTGACAATGCGGACGACAATGAAGAAACCAAGCTGATGACACCGCCGCTGACAGAAAAAGCGACACCTGCAATAAGCCGCAGCGTACGCTCAGAGCGTGCGCAAGAGCGCATTTCACATTTATCAGATGACACACGCAAAAAGCAGCGTCACAGTATCCGAAACGGGTTGATTGGCCTTGTGATTGCGTTGATTCTTCTAGGAATTGGCGGCTATTTCTATGTCAATGCGAACATTCAGGCCGTTGATAGTAGCAATACAACCAAAAAAACAGTTAAAATTGAAGCTGGCAGCTCGTCTGACACAATTGCCAAACTTCTCAAATCCAATGATTTAATTAAAAACACGCTTGTTTTTGAGCTTTATAGCAAACTTACGGGCAATGGCGCTTTCAAATCAGGCTATTATCAGCTTTCAGAGTCCATGACTGCTAGGCAAATTGCGCAAACTCTCGAAAATGGAGGCACCGCAACAGAGCCTGTAGCAGGGAAAATTACTATTCCTGAAGGGTATAGCATTGATCAGATGGCGATTGCTTTCACGGTCAACGCAGCAAACACCAAAGAAAAAACGCCGTTTACATCAGATGCCTTTTTGAAAGTCGTCAAAGATTCGACATTTATCGCTGAAATGAAAGCCAAATATCCGAAGCTTTTCGCGACACTTCCCAAAGCAAGTTCAGGCGTGAAATATCAGCTTGAAGGCTATCTTTTCCCAGCAACTTACAGTTACACGAGCTCTACCAATGTGAAGACGCTCGTTGAGCAGATGATTGCCAAAGAAAATGAGGTTCTGACGCCGTATTATGCGAAGCTCTCAAGCATTGACCTTGATGTCAATACGCTCCTCAGCCTTGCGTCTTATACCGAAAAAGAGGCCAATACAGCCGATGACCGTAAAAATGTCGCCGAAGTGTTCTTCAATCGCATCAACCAAAATATGCCGCTCCAGACCAATGTTGCTCTTCTTTATGCAGAAGGTAAAACAGGCACTGCAACAGCATCTGATGATGCCAATGTCGACACCTCGCTTAACTCGCCGTTTAATCTCTACAAAAATACAGGCACAGGACCTGGTCCCGTTAATTCGCCTTCTCTTGCGTCAATTGACGCGGTCCTTAATCATGCGAAAAATAACTATCTCTACTTTGTGGCGGATTCATCAACAGGGAAAGTTTACTTCGCAACAACGCTTGATGAGCAAACGGCCAATGTAGCAAAATATGTGACTAAAACGAAATAAAAGTAAAGGAAAAATTATGGCAGATAAAATTTATCAAATGACCCATGAAGGGCTTGAAAAACTTGAAGCAGAGCTCGAAGATTTGAAACTCGTTAAGCGCCCTGAAATTGTTGAGCGCATCAAAATCGCGCGTGAATACGGCGATTTATCAGAGAACTCAGAGTACGAGGCAGCCAAGGACGAGCAAGCCTTTATTGAGGGACGCATCACAACCGTTGAGAACATGATTCGTAACGCGGAAATTGTTAATACGGCTGATGTCAAGAAAAACGAAGTCGCTCTCGGAAAAAAAGTAAGTTTTCTTGAAACAGGCGCCAAAAAAGAAGAAACGTACACAATTGTAGGCACTGCCGAAGCAGATCCCTTCAATGGCAAAATTTCAAACGAAAGCCCAATTGCTCAAAGCCTCATCGGCAGAAAAATAGGCGATCACGTCGACATTTCCTTGCCAAATGGGACGACTATGAACGTTAAAATCACATCTGTAAAAAGTTAAAGTTTAGTCTCTTACTGCATAATAGTCAAGGGACTATTATGCTTTTTACGTGCACGTGCATCTATGCAAACCTTTGGAGGGATTATGCAAAAACAAGATGAAGCAACCATAGATTTTAGAAGCTTGCTACGGTTGATTCGAAAGAGAATAGGAATAATAATTGTCCTCACACTCATAACAACCTTATCAGGTTCTATTTATACCTTTCTTATTGCTTCGCCAAAGTATACGGCTTCAACACTACTTGTGGCTAAACTATCGTCTTCCGACAATTCAGCTGCTCTTGCGGGACAAGTGACGGGTAATATTCAGATGACAAATACGATTAATCAAGTTGTCGTTAGCCCAGCCATTTTGGATAAAGTATCAAGCAATCTAGGCCTCAACCAAAATCTTAGCAAAAATGTGACGGCGACTAATACAGTCAATTCTCAAGTGATCAATGTGACGGCAACTTATAACGATCCTTATACGGCGCAGAAAATTGCCAATGAGACAGCTACGGTTTTTAGTGATAATGCAAAGAAAATTTTGAACGTGACAAATGTTAGTATTCTTTCGAAGGCCAAGGCAAATACAACGCCAGTTAATGTAAAACCTCTGCTCTACATTGGTATTTCAGCTATTATGGGGCTACTTTTGGGACTTGGAGTCAGCTTATTGCTTGAAGCTTTTAATAATAAGGTGATGACAGAAAAAGATCTGGAACTGACAGGATTGACTGTGCTTGGCGCGACAGCTTTTGCCAGGGAGAAAGACTTTGAGGTCACATCAAAATTGCGCGATGATAACACGCAACACGTATCGAACAGGTATGAAAAGATATCGCGCTCAAAAAAGAGGGTAGAGAAAGGATTGAAGCATGGTCAGGAATAAAAAAGATAACGATGATACGACCCGTCCAATCATTTCCAAAATAAACCCCAAGTCACCTATCTCAGAACAGTATCGTACAATTCGTACGAATATAGAATTTGCGATGGTGGATAATGGACTAAAATCCATTCTGATGACGTCCGCAGAGGTAGGAGCAGGAAAATCGACTCTAGTAGCAAACTTGGCCATTCTCTTCGCGGAACAAGGAAAGCGCGTTCTTCTAATTGATGCAGATTTGCGAAAACCGACCGTTCACAGAACATTTAATCTTGATAATCAATCAGGTCTAGCGAACGTCTTGGTTCGACAAGTAGAGTTGGGTTCAGCCATTCAAGAGACAGATTTTTCCAAAAACTTATTTATTTTAAGCTCTGGATCTATCCCTAATAATCCGTCTGAACTCTTAGGATCAAGAGCAATGGCAGATGTGTTGACGGAAGTGAGGCGTGTGTTTGATCTCATCATTGTTGATACACCACCTCTTCTCGGGGTAACTGATGCACAAATACTCAGCCGTGCAATTGATGGTGTTGTATTAGTTGCACATGCCAATCAAACGAAAAAGGAGGAGCTTGCCCGAGCTAAGCGATTGCTTGAGCAGGTTCAGGCCAATATTCTAGGCTGTGTACTGTCAAATTATGAGGCAAGGGATTCTTCTTATTATTACTACTATGGAGAAGAAAATTGATTGACCTACATTGTCACATTTTGCCAGGAGTTGATGATGGGGCTAAGACGATTGATGAGACGCTGGAAATGTTGAAATCAGCTATTGATGAGGGCATTACAGTCATCACGGCGAGCCCGCACCACAATCCAGAGTATCACAATCAGCGTAGTGGAATTTTGGAAAAAGTTGCAGAAATCAATCAGCTCATTACTGAAAATCAACTTCCGATTCAAGTGTTGCCAGGTCAAGAAGTTCGGATTTACGGCGAACTTCTTGAGGATTATCAAGCGGGGAAACTTGTAACCTCAGCGGATTTGAGTCATTATATGCTGGTAGAGTTTCCGACCGATCACGTCCCCCGCTATGCGGATAAACTTTTCTATGAAATGAATTTACAGGGGCTTCAGCCAATTCTAGTGCATCCCGAGCGCAATGTACGAATATTAGAAGAGCCGAATCTCTTATACAATTTTGTAGCGCAAGGTGTTCTCTCTCAGGTTACAGCGTCGAGCCTTACAGGACATTTCGGTAAAAAAATTCAAAAGCTCAGCTTTCAAATCATTGAAAACAATCTGACACATTTTATTGCTTCCGACGCGCACAATACAACGACGCGGACATTTAAAATGAAAAATGCTTTCGAGCTGATTGCCAAAAAATATAGCAGCTCGCTTGCTGACGAATTTAAAGAAAATGCAGAAAAAGTCATTAAAAATGAAGCTCTCTATCCGCCAGCAGCCTCAAAGATAAAATCAAAAAGATTTATAAACTTATTTAAATAAAGGAGTAGAAAGTGGAGGGAGAAGTTCGCCACCGATTTGGGCACGTAGAGGCCTATCAGGAAAAGCTGGTTCAACAGCAATTAATTCCTTATAAAGTTTTTGGACATTTGGAATTATTTGTGAAGCGTATTTCAGATGTTTTGGGAGCCCTATTGGGAATGATTCCCCTTCTGATTGCTGTCATTATTTTATTTTTTCCTTATCATTTTGGCAATAAAAAGGACAGAGGCCCCATGTTCTATCGTCAAAAACGCTATGGTTATCATGGAAAAGTCTTCTATATTATAAAGTTTCGGACGATGATTGTGGGTGCAGAAGACTATCTCGAGAGTCATCCAGACATAAAAAAACTCTATCATGCGGGAGGAAACAAGATTCCAGATGATCCCCGCATCACAAAAATAGGGAAAATAATTCGCAGAAAATCCATTGATGAATTGCCTCAGTTTCTCAATGTTCTGAACGGCGATATGAGCCTTGTCGGCCCACGCCCTATTCTCCCCTTTGAGGCCGAAGAATACGGCGTGCGTCTTCCTTATCTGTTTGCCTGTAGACCTGGAATTACGGGCTATTGGACCACTCATGGAAGAAACAAAATCTTCTTTCCAGAACGTGCCGATTTAGAGTTGAAATATCTAAACGTCCATGGCTGCTTGTTTGATCTTATCACGATTCTGACCACCATACTACAGACAATTGGAGGAGCAGAAATATTTTGAAAGTAGAAAAAACGAAAGATAAGAAAGAACCTATAAAATCTGCACAATCAGAATTAACATTATGTTTTGCAGCTTCGTCTGGTGGACATTTGGAACAACTATTGATGTTAGCGCCCTTGATGGAGAAATATCCTAGTTTTTTAGTTACTGAACACACGAGTTATAGAATTAAGATTAATATTGAAACGTATCAGATGTTACAAGTAAACAGAAAAGAAGTGTCATTATTGCCACGTATGATTGTGAATAGTTTCCATTCATTATATCTATTGTGGAAGAAAAAGCCAGATTTAATTATTTGTACAGGTGTTTTAGCCATGATTCCACTTTGCCTATTAGGCAAAGTTTTTGGAGCTAAATTGGTTTTCATCGAATCATTTGCAAAAATTGATTCTCCAACTTTGACGGGCAAATTTCTTTACAAATATGCGGATCAATTTTATGTCCAATGGGAAGGGATGAAAAAATTTTATCCTAACGCCATATACCTAGGAGGAATATATTGATGATTTTTGTAATTTTAGGCTCACAAAAATTTCAATTTAATCGATTACTGCAAGAAATTGATCGTCTTGTAAAAGAAAAAATTATTACTGAAAAAATAACAGCACAGATCGGAGCGAGTGATTATATTCCACAAAACTTTACATCTCAGAAATTTTATGACAGGGAAAGATTTAAAGAAGAAGTCGCTGAGGCGGATATAATCATCACTCACGGGGGGACAGGTGCAATTATTGGAGCTTTAAAAGAAGGCAAAAAAGTAATAGCTCTTCCAAGATTAGCAAAATACGGAGAACATGTAGACAATCATCAGGTAGAACTTTTAAATCAATTTACTGATTTGAATCTGATATGTGTTCCTGAAGATGTCAGCAAATTGGAGCAGGCATTAAAAACAGTAAGAAAAATAAATTATTCTTCCTATCAATCGAATACAGATAAATTTATAGTCAATATAGATAACTTTATAAAAGGACAGAATTTTGAATAAGAATAAAATTTTGTTGATTTCCAATATGTACCCTTCAATTAATTTTCCCTCTTATGGTACATTCATTAAAACAATTGAAGAGAATTTGATTTTTTCTGGCTGGAATGTTAAAAAGATAGTTATGCTAAAGGAAAAGAATAAAGCGAAAAAATTATTTTCATATCTTTGCTTTGGCATACATAGTTATTTTTCTATACTATTTTCTGAGGAGAAAATAGTATATGTTCATTATCTTACGCACAGTGCAATTCCATTACTATTGATGCCAAAACCAAAGCATCTTGTTGTGAATATTCACGGAGCAGATTTGCTCGCACATACTAGTATTCAAAAAAAGTTATTATTCGTTACTAAACATGCAGTCAAGAAAGCAGATTTAGTGATTGTTCCCTCCGTTGTTTTTCAAGAAAGGTTAATTCAACACTATCAAACTCCTAAAGAAAAAATATATATATCCCCTTCTGGCGGTGTAAAACTTCCAACACAAATTATCAGTAAAACTTTTGAGCCTCAAAAAGAAATAACTTTTGGTTTTGTTGGGCGGATTGTAAAAGAAAAAGGTTGGAAGACAATATTTCAAGCTGTTGATTTATTGGATTTTAGATCGATTTCAAAAATGAAGTTAGTTTTTGTAGGCACGGGGAAGGAAGATAATCTTTTAAAAGAGATATCAAAAAACTTTGAGAAAAAATATCCCAATCTTTCGATTGAAATTTTAGGAGAGGTCAAACACGAGATGATTAACTCGATATTTCAAAGATTTGATTTTTTTATTTTTCCAAGCGAAAGCGAAAGTGAAAGTCTAGGATTAGTAGGATTGGAAGCAATGGCAAATGGAATTCCTGTGATTGGAAGTGATATTGGGGGAATTTCAACCTATATCAAGAACGAAGAAAATGGCTTTTTATTTTCTCCGAGAGATTCTAAAAAACTCGCTCAGATTATAAAAAAGACTTTCTTGATGTTAGATAATGACTATCAATACTTTTCTGAAAACGCATGTCTTTCTGCGAAAATGGTATCAAACGAAAGGGTAGGAGAAGAGTTAAGTTTAAAGTTTGAAAAACTTAGGTCAGAAAAATAAAAGATGGAAAAAACAAAATTTAATTCCCAACCTCTTATTAGTGTGATTATTCCAGTTTATAATGTGAAAAAATATTTAATGGAATGCTTTGATTCAATACAACATCAAACATATAGTAATATAGAAATTATTCTTATAGATGATGGGTCAACAGACGGCTCTTCAGAAATTTGTGATGAATTGAAAAATTCTGATTCTCGTGTAAAGGTTATCCATAAGGAAAATGCAGGCCTTGGATTTGCGAGAAATTCTGGATTGGAACTTGCTATAGGAAAGTATGTATGTTTCATTGATTCCGATGATTTTGTGACCTCGGATTATATTCAGAAACTTTATGTAGCTATAGAATCTTCAGAAGCGACGGTTGCTTATTGTGGTTATTATGATTATTACTCAGAAAAGAATTTTAAGAAAAATGAACGTTATTATGATAATGTAGTTTTTGAAGGAAATGAGATTGGCAAAGTTCTTGCGGGAATGATTGGAGCTCCGCCAGAAGAAAAGAAGATAGCTTATCAATCAATGTCAGCTTGTTTCAGTCTTTATAGGATGAAAATCATAAAAGAGAACAATCTACATTTTTATTCAGAACGAGAGCTCGCCTCAGAAGATATCTTATTCAATGTGGAGTATCTGGTACATGCGAAGAAAGTTGTTTGTATTTCAGACGCACTCTATTTTTACCGACATACAGTTCCATCTTCATTGACGCACTCTTTTAGTATAAATAAATTTGAAGTTTACAAAAAACTATTACGAAAACTTGCAATAATGGAAAAACAATATTTTGAATACCAAAATATTGATTTACCAATGCAACGCCTATACTTAGGAACGCTTCGCTCAAATGTTCGGAATGCTGTTAATTATAAAAAAATATCTCGGGATTTTAATCTTAGAAAATATGTAAAAGAGTTGATTTCTTCCTCTGATACAAGAGAAGTCATAAAAAATTATCCTTATCAAAAGAACCCTAAACTCCAACGGATTTTTAACCAGTGCATAAAATATGAGCAAGTAAGTTTGATTATTTTACTCATGAAATTAGATCTATGGAAAAAATCGAAAGAAGCTCAATGAATTTAACAATTTCTTGGAAAAAATTATACGTGTCATCATCAAATGCTCGCTGGGTTTTATTTGTAATGGCTTATTTTATCATTGCGCAAACCCTAGTTATTGATTTTAATCTTAATCGAATCATACTTTATTTTGGGGATATTTTGAATGTTTTTGTTTTTTTAAAAGCATTATACAATCGAAGATTGAATAATAAAGGGTTAGTCATACCAGAATTATTTATGCTCGTATTTATTGTTCTTGGCATCATTATATCTTTAGTCCAAAAAGTAAGCCCATTACTTATTTTCTGGGGAGTTAGAAACAATGCGGGTATGTTTTTATTCTTTTACAGTTGTGTCACTTTTTTTAAGAGAAGTGATTATAAAATTATTTTTCGTTGGTTGGCAATATTGTTTTGGATTAGTTTGCCATTAGCAATGATTGAAGTTATGTTTTTGGCAAAATCAGGACAGTGGACAGGAGACATGACAGGAGGGATTATCTTTGGAGCTGGTGGCGCATCAGGCTTTTTGAATGTTGTAATATCGTTTTACCTTGCCTATGTTGCGGTTAGATTTTTTAAGCAAGAAGTAAAATTTTCGTATTTTCTATTTTGTATTTTATCTTCTGCATATATTGCAGCCTTGGGAGAGATAAGGGTATTTTTCATCGAAATTATCTTGATTATTGTCTTTGCTGCTATTTTCTCTGGGACAAATCGAAACACTGTTTTTAGAGTGCTGATCAGCTTGATTGTTTTGATTGCTTTGATGTATGGAATGACGGATATATTCATTGCTTACAATGCTTCACAACATACGAATTATGCAAGTAGTTTTTTACTTTCCAATTTTTTCAATAATGCAATAAGTATACAAGGATATAACGGTCTTGGCGGAGGAGAACTCAATCGCTTATCAGGCATTGGTCAGCTTATGAGCGGTGTGATGAATGAAAATGTAATAAGTCAAACATTTGGTTTTGGCTTAGGCTCTGCTGAATTTAATAATTTTTTCTCTAGTCCATTTTATAGGACTTATTCTTATTTAAGTTATCAATGGTTTTCAGATTTATGGATGTTCATTGAAATGGGATTTGTTGGAATTTTCATTTATTTGACGATTTTTGTCTCTTCGTTTAGAAAAGTCAATCATGTAATGAAAAAAAGTATAGAAAGAGCATTTACAAAAGTTGGGATTTTATTGATGATTCTGCTTTTTATCTATAATGTTTCTTTGCGGGATTATTCTACGGCTTACTTTTTATTTTCTTTACTTGCTCTCCCCTATGTTGTTGCCAAAAATAAAATATCAAAGGAAATTTTATGATACCAAAGAAAATTCATTACTGTTGGTTTGGAGAAAATCCAATTCCTGCAAAAGATAAAAAAATTATTGAAACTTGGCGGAAATTTTGTCCTGATTATGAAATTATTGAATGGAATGAATCCAATTATGATATTCACAAAAATAAGTATATGGAACATGCCTATAAAGAAAAAAAATGGGGATTTGTTCCTGATTATGCAAGATTGGATATCATTTATAATGAAGGCGGTTTTTATTTAGATACCGATGTAGAATTACTCAAATCGTTAGATGAGTTGCGTGAAAATGAAGCATATATGGGATTTGAAGGAGCGGAAAAAGTTGAAGCTGTAACTGGAGGACTTGGATTTGGTGCCGTGAAGGGAAATGAAACAATCAAAGCCTTACGGGATTGCTATGAAAATTTGAGCTTTTATAAGTCAGATGGCAGTCTTAATCTTACGCCATCTCCAAAATATCAAACAGATTTTTTCTTAGAACGTGGCTTAAAAATAAACAATAAATTCCAAATGATTGTGGGAGTTAAAATCTACCCGACGGAATATTTTGACCCAAAAGATTATTATTCTGGTAAAATGTACATAACCGAGAAAACGATTAGTATCCATCAGTATGCAATGTCTTGGAAAAGCAAAAAAGATAAGCGAAATCAACGCATTAAATGGCTAATTGGCGTAAAGAATTATGAACGGCTTTATAAACTGAAGCATCTTGGGAGAAAGAATGATAAAAAATTGTAAGATTTTAATTACAGGAGGGGCGGGTTTCATCGGATCAACTCTAGCGAATACTTTATTGCCCAATAATAAAGTTGTGGTGCTTGATGATTTGTCTATGGGAGATTTTTCAAATTTAACTCAATCATTAAATTTAATCCCAATTAAGGGAAGTTTAACCGATAGAAAACTGTTATCTGAGCTTCTATCAAAAAATGATTTTGACTATATCTTTCATTTGGGAGCTATCGCCTCAGTAGCAGATTCGATTGCTAGACCTAGTGAGACACACGAAGTGAACTTTGAAAGTACGTTGACGCTTTTGGAATTACTACGCGAAAATCATAAAACTTTGAAAAGGTTTATTTTTAGTTCAAGTGCGGCGGTTTATGGAAATCAGCCAGATTTACCTAAAAGTGAAAATAGTCCCATTTGTCCAATGTCCCCTTATGCGATTGATAAATTTGCATCGGAGCAGATGGCATTGATATATCAGAAATTATACGGTGTGCCTACGAGCGCAGTAAGATTTTTCAATGTTTTTGGTCCTAAACAGAATCCTAATTCCCCTTATTCTGGGATTATTTCAATCTTGGTTGATAAGATAAAAAACTTCACCGACCTAACGATATTTGGCGATGGAGAGCAGGCACGTGATTTTGTTTATGTTGAAGATGTAATTCAGGCTTTGCTTCTGGTAGCTATATGCTCTGAAAGTAAGGGAGAAGTGTATAATGTTGGGACAGGAAAGTTATCGACATTGAATCAAATCGTAAAAATTTCATCTCAGATTACTAAAAGAGAAATTCCCATTATCTACACAGAAGAACGTATGGGAGATATTAGAATGTCTCTAAGTGATATCACAAAATTGGAAACGCTTGGTTATGTTTCAGAATATGACTTGGAATCAGGACTTAGGGAATATCTTGAATATGAACTCAAAAAGTAAAATATGTTTTGTCAGTGGAGGAATTAATCGTTCCGGGGGTACAGAACGTGTTGGGACGATGATTGCAAATGAACTTGTGAAAAGAGGGCATGATGTTACTATTTTGAGTATCTGGAATCATGGAGAAAGTTTCTTTCCACTTAACCCTGAAATTCATGTTGATTTTCTATTTAATGACGGTATCGAAGGAAAACTCTACCGAACTTATATTTATGCTATTGAGAAATTTCGAAGATATTTTAAGAAAAATAAGTTTGATATTGTAGTAGATATTGATACTGAATTGGCGAGATTCACTGCTTACGCTTTACATGGATTGCCTACGAAACATCTTTCTTGGGAGCATTTTAATTATCAACATACATTGGCGGATAAAAAGCGAATTCGTTGCCTAAACCTTGTCAAAAAGTATTCAGATAAACTGATTGTTTTGACTAAACAAGATTTAGAAATGCACTTGAAAGTGGGAGTACCTCGCCAAAAACTTGTGCAGATATATAATCCGACTCCTTTTGAGAACGCAATGCCATCCGTTCGCAGTGAAAAGACATTCATGAGTATTGGTCGACCTTTTGATACTAAGGGATATGATTTATTATTGCAAGCGTGGAAGGAGGTGGAAAAAGAGCTTCCAGATTGGTCCGTTCAAATTATTGGAGATGAACAAGATGAGTGGCGATTAAATGAAATTATTTCTAGTAATAATTTAGAACGAGTATGCTTAATTGGCAAAACTGCTGAACCTGAAAAATACTATGATACTGCCTCAATCTATTTACTCACTTCTAGATATGAGGGATTTCCTACAGTTTTGCTTGAAGCGATGTCAAAAGGATTACCAGTTATATCCTTTAATTGTATGACAGGACCACAAGAGCAAGTTGTTCAGGGAGAGACAGGTGAACTTATAGAACCATTGAATATCGAAGCTTTAGCTGAAACAATGATTAAGTTAGCTAGAAATCGACAAAAACAAAATCAATACGCAGCCAAAGCATTGATAGAAGTGCAAAAATTCAATATTCAAGAAATTGGAAATAAATGGGAAAAGGTTATTAGAGAAATAAAGAGTTTAAGTAAATGATGAATGAATGGAAATACAACTTAAGGCCGTGGGTTAGAAAAATTAAGAAAGGATCTATTTCATTAATTAACTTTGAAAAGTCTAAATTTGGTCATGATTTGAACGAAATTAAAATAAATAAGATAGATGCCTATCAATTTTTGACTAATTTACGACCTGAACCAACAAAGAAAACTATAGTAAGAAAACCAGAGATACTAATTACAAAAGATTTATCCATTATTGTTCCTGTTTATAATGCAGAAAAATATCTTGATACTTGCATTAATTCAGTTATCCAACAAGAGACAGATGTAAATTATGAACTTATTTTAGTTGATGATGGTTCTACAGATCGTTCTGCTGAAATACTAAATAGCTATAAAGGCAATTCCCATGTTAAAGTGATTCAAAAAGAAAATGGTGGTATATCTTCTGCTAGAAATGTAGGATTAGAGATCTGTGAAGGTAAGTTTATTACATTTATAGATAATGATGATCTCCTAGCTGAAGGCGCTATTGATATTATGATACAGACTATAAATACTTCAGAAAGTGATATTGTAGAATTTAGACATCAGGTATTCATCTCAGAAAATGAGATTGTAAAAAATAGGAAGTCTGTAAACCCTCATCTAATAAAGTGTAAAAATAAGTCAGAGTTTGTCTTCAAAGCAAATGGATATGTCTGGGGGAAAATATTTTCGAGATTTATTTGGGAAAATATAAGATTCCCAGAGGAGTATTTATTTGAAGATATGATAACACGTCCTCTTATTTTGAGGCAATCTAATTCGATTAGCTTTAGTAATGCTGTTGTTTATTCTCATAGAGAAATTGAAAGTTCTTTTGGTCATAATTGGACAAAAAATTATGGTGGGATAGAGATGATTTGGGGACTGATTAATATCTTGGTAGAGAATGATAGATTAGCATTAGGTAGGGATGATATATTACAAAAAATTTACCTGCAAGAACTTAGCTATCAGCTTTACTATCGAACTGAAGGTTATGACTTGGAGCTGCTCTCAAATTTATTAACGATGGCCAGGTTTTTGTTAGAAGATTTAGATTTCTCTATCACTAAAAAGTTTTCCTTTTGGGAGCGTAAAGTTTTACAAGCGATATTTGATGGTAATGTGTTAGCTTGGAAGGCGGCAAGTCCCAATATAAAGGTGCAGAAAAAAGGGAGAAAGATATGATTCCCAAAAAAATCCACTATTGCTGGTTTGGGAATAATCCAAAAACAGAGAATTTAGAAAAATACATCAACTCATGGAAAAAATATTGCCCAGACTATGAAATTATCGAGTGGAATGAAACAAATTATGATATAACCAAAAATAGATTTATCCAAGAAGCATATAATGCGAGGAAGTATGCTTTCGTCTCAGACTATGCCCGATTAGACATCATTTATCATGAAGGAGGGATTTATTTAGACACGGACGTTGAACTCATAAAAAATTTAGATAAATTTCTCTCGGATGTGTGTTTTATCGGATTAGAAAAAATTGGTCAACCCAATACTGGCTTGGGATTTGGTGCTATTAAAAACTCTAATTTTTTGAAAAAAAATCTTGAACAATATAAAAATTTACATTATGAAAAAGATAAAGAGTTCGAATTTACTTGTGTTCAATTAACCAAAAATGTTTTACAAGATTTGCAGTTTAATGATGAGGCAGATATTTTACAAGACCTAGGAGAAGTAGTCATTTATCCAACGGATTATTTCTGTCCACTTAATCCTTATCGTGTGGGGAAAAAACATAAAAATTTCACAACAAATTCTGCTTCAATCCACCATTATGAAGGAACTTGGCAAGGAACTTCCACAGAAGTGAAGAAAATACAAAAACAATTTGTACGAGCGGAGGTAATAAGAATAGCACGGCGAAAAATAAAAAAATTGATACCTAATGATATTTTGAAAAAAGTAAAGAGACATAAAAATTTAGCTAAACTTTCTCAATTCAATAAGACGTATCATACAAAAATTGAAAGTGAATTTGCTGATTTGAAGGCAAATTATGAAGAAAATGTTTGGCTAAGCTCAAATGTTGAAACGGATGCAAGTGTTAAGATGGGAAGATATTCGTATGCAAATTACAATACAAAACTTTGGGAATGTGAAATTGGGAAATTTGTTTCAATCTCTTGCAATGTCATCATTGGTTCTCCAGAACATCATTTAAATTATATTACAACTCATCCCATATTAACTAGTACAGACTGGGGACAAATTGATAAAGATGATCCAGTAAAAAAGGGAAAAGTGACTATTGGAAATGATGTGTTAATAAGTGCAAATGTAACGATTCTTCAAGGGGTTCATATAGGAAATGGAGCAGTAATAGGCGCAGGAGCAGTAGTTACTAAAGATGTGAAGCCTTATGAAGTAGTAGGAGGTGTGCCTGCTAAACATATCAAATATCGATTTGATGAAGAGACAATAAAGAAAATCGAAGAATTAAGTTGGTGGGACTGGCCGATAGAAAAAATAAACAGAAATAAAGCGTACTTTAAAACTTTAGAATTTGATAAAATTAGGTAATTATGGGAACTGATAAAATAAAGCTAACAATTTTTACCCCGACTTTTAATAGGGCTGATACAATTGGACGTCTATTTGAGTCTCTGAAAAAACAAACTTGTTTTGATTTTGAATGGCTAGTGATAGATGATGGTTCTGTAGATGAGACGGAGAGACTGTTTGAAAAATGGTGTCAAGAAGACTTGGAGTTTAATATCATTTACCAAAAAGTTGAAAATGGGGGGAAACATCGCGCCTTTAATAAGGGAGTAAAAATTGCAGCTGGCGATTGTTTTTTTAACGTTGATTCTGATGATTTTTTGTCGAATGATGCAGTTGAAAAGATTTTAAATTGGATTAAAATGATAGATGATGAGGAAGATTTTATTGGAATTGCTGGATTGATGAGTTATGAAAATGGAAAATTAGTAGGAACTACATTTGATTCTGAGAAGTCCTATGTTGATGCGACAATGTTGGAATTAGAAAGATTCAATATCACTGGGGATCGTCCCTTAATCTTTAAAAAATCTATTTTAGAAAAATATCCTTTTATTGAATTTGAAGGTGAAAATTTTATGTCTGAGGGGGATATTTTGCAAAGAATTGCAATGGACGGTTATAAATTTCGCTGGTTTAATGAGGTAATTTATTTGGGGGAGTACTTACCAGACGGATTGACAAATCAAGGAAAATCACTTTATCAAAAAAATCCTAAAGGGTATATTCATGTTTATTCACTAAAAGCCAATTATAAAGAGCCTTCAAAGTCAAGCTTTCAAAATTTCCACAATAGAATCTATTATGCCAACAAACTCTCATCTTTTGCAGTTGAAAATGGCATTTCGGAAGAATTTGTTTGTGAGCAATTACGAATGAGAAAAAATTTTCTTTCGTCGATAAAGATTATATATTCAATAAGAACCCTATTTATTAAAGACTGAGTTCATAAAGATATTAAGGAAGAGAAATTTATGCGTGTTTTTAATTCATTCAGAAATATTTCGGTGGGAATGATTCAGAGCCTAATTATGTTAATTTTAGGCTTTATTTGTCGCTCTATTTTTATTCGTTATTTAGGAGTTGAATATCAGGGGTTAAATAGCCTTTTTTCTAGTTTGATATCAATGCTTTCAATCGCACAACTTGGGATTGGAACAGCATTGGTATATAGTATGTATCAAAGTATAGCAGAACAAAATATTGAAGTAATTAAATCAATCATGCGATTTTATAAAAATTGCTATCGGTTAATTGCAGGAGTTGTTTTCGCATTTGGTATGATTCTTCTTCCGTTTTTATCTTTTTTTAGTTCTTACAAGGGAATTGATGAAAATATTTACTTCATTTTTTTATTGTTTTTAGTTAATAGTGTTGTAGGGTATTTATTTACATATAAGCGTTCGATTATTTATGCCAACCAGGAAAATTATCTAATTACAATCTGTGATACCGTGACATGGACTTTGATGGATCTAGCACAAATTGGAGTTTTAATTATTTATAAAAACTTTATTATTTATCTTGTAATTGCAACAATATCAACTTTTCTTGAAAATCTGTTTATCAATTTTTTGGCAAACAAAAAATATCCATATTTAAAAGAAAAAAATATTGATAAAATTCCCACCGAAATTTTATCAAATCTAAAAAAACAAATTTTGGGCTTGTTCATGGGACAGATTGGGAGTTTTGTTGTTTTCGGCACAGATAGTATAATTATTTCTCGCTTTCTTGGATTAAATGAAATGGGAATATATTCCAATTATTTGCTTTTATCAACAGCAATCTCTGGTTTTTTAGGTCAGATATCGGCGGGAATTGTGGCTAGCGCTGGTAATTTATTGACTGAAAAAGATTATGAACGAAATTATACTATTTTCAAAAGATTAAATTTTATTATATTTTGGATTTATACTCTAGCTTCGATTGGTATATTTGTGGTTTCAGGACCATTCATTTCAATTTGGTTGGGAAAAAACTATTTGCTTTCCAGTTTCATCATATTTTTCTTTGTTCTTAATTTTTACATTAGTGGTACACGTGTTGGGTTAGGTGTCTTTGTTAATGCGGCAGGAATTTATTATGAAACGCGTTGGATTCCACTTATAGAATCAGCCATTAATTTAGCTTCAGGATTAATTTTGGTGCATTTCATCGGTCTTGCTGGAATTATAATTGCGACAATTCTAAGCACGCTATATCTGATGTTTATGATACCAAAGTATACACTACGAAGAATCTTTAAAAAAAATACAAACGGCTTTTATCGGACCCAATTATTTTATTTAGTAATTTTTTTGATGATGTTGTTTTTTACAGGAATAATATCTCAAATTTTATTGGTAAATCAAAATCTCTATGTCAATTTTGGAATTAGCTTGCTAATATGTCTCATAATTCCCAATTTGTTCCTATTTATTTTGTTTCGGAAAAGCTCTCACTATGAATATCTTAAAAATCTAATTTTAAGTAGGTTTGCCTTTCTATCTAAGTCAGAATGATGTAAAAAATCATTTTTTCATGTAACGAAATTTTAGATAATAGAGCTCTAAATCTACACCAAAGCAGAGTGCAAAATGTAGGATGAAATTATTGACTGAAAAAGAAAGTATGAGGTGAAAATATGAAAATTGCAGTTGCAGGGACGGGTTATGTTGGCTTGTCTATTTCTGTGCTTTTAGCACAGCATCATGAGGTTATTGCACGAGATATCATTGCTGAAAAGGTGGAAATGATTAATGCCAGAAAATCTCCAATAGTAGATAAAGAAATCGAGGAATTTTTGGAGACAAAACCGCTTAATCTTCGAGCCACTTTGGATATGGAAGAGGCTTTTTCAGGAGCTGAATTTGTAGTGATTGCTACTCCCACTAACTATGACGATGTGAAAAACTATTTTAATACAGACTCAGTTGAAGAAGTGATTGAGGAAGTTTTAAAATATAGTCCAGAGGCTACTATTGTGATTAAATCAACGATTCCTGTAGGTTTCGTTGAAAATATGCGTGAGCGGTTTTGTGTGGACAATATTATTTTCTCTCCCGAATTTTTACGAGAAGGCAAAGCACTTTATGATAATCTTTATCCTTCTCGGATTGTGGTCGGCGAGCGTTCAAAGCGTGCTGAACAGTTTGCGAATCTTTTATTAGAAGGAGCAATCAAAAAGGATGTCCCTGTCCTGTACACCAATCCCACGGAAGCTGAGGCTATCAAGTTGTTCTCAAATACTTATCTGGCCTTGCGAGTGGCTTACTTTAATGAATTAGATACTTATGCTGAAATTCGTGGTTTAGACACTAAACAAATCATTGATGGGGTTGGACTTGATCCTCGAATTGGAGCGCACTATAATAATCCTTCCTTTGGTTATGGAGGTTATTGTTTACCTAAAGATACAAAACAACTGTTGGCAAATTATGATCAAGTTCCTGAAAACATCATTGAGGCAATTGTTGACGCCAATCGAACACGTAAAGATCATATTGCTAATATGATATTGAATCGAAAACCTTCTGTAGTTGGGATTTATCGTTTGACGATGAAAGCTAACTCAGATAATTTTAGATCAAGTTCAATTCAGGGAATCATGAAAAGAATCAAGGCAAAAGGGATAGAAGTTATTGTTTACGAACCAACGCTAAAGGAAGAGACTTTTTTCCATTCTCGTGTGGTTCATGACCTTGATGAGTTTAAATCCTTATCAGACGTGATTGTGACAAATCGTTATACAAACGCCTTGGAAGATGTCAAGAGCAAGGTCTATACACGTGACTTGTTTGAGAGGGATTAATTAGTGAAAGCTGAGGGATTCTATTGATTCTGTTTTATAACTTCTGGGAAATAGAACTAAAATGTGCTATACTAATGCTTGTGGCAAAAATGATTGAGGGATTGAAATGGCTCGAAATAAAAAAAATAAGTTGAGGAATAATAGGGGCTTGGGGCTTATCGTTGTGTGTGCGTTAGTTTTATTTGGTGTAGGAATTGGGGTTTATTCGCTTAGAAAAACTCTGTTTGTGCAATCAACACAACCAAAGAGTGGCGTAGTGAGAACGAGCTCAAAAGCAGGATATATTGCGTCTAGCACACAAAATGCTGCAGTAGGTAATACACCTTTGATAACGAATGTGGGGACACCAGCATGGGTTAAAGTTCCTTCCACTCAAAAATTGGATAAGTTTACGGATATGTCGAGTGGAGATTTGACGATCTATCGTATCAATAATCCTGAGGTACTCAAAACAACGGTTCAACTCAAATCGCCTTTGATAAAGATGGCAACGATGGTTTCAGAGTATCCAGACAGCCTCATCATGAATGCTTCAGCTTATCAGATGGGGGGGACAAATGAAATAGCGGGTCTCCAAATTAATAATGGTAAGTTGATTAAAGACTGGAGTCCGACTTCTACGAGTACACAATATGCGTTTATCATTAACAAAGATGGTTCGTGTAAGATTTATGATGCGTCTACACCTGCAGGCACGATATTGCAAAATGGTGGTGAACAAAGTTATGACTTTGGGACTGCGTTAATCCGTGATGGAAAAGTGATGCCGAGTGATGGGAGTGTGAATTGGGAAATTCATACTTTTATTGCAAATGATGCGGCAAATAATCTTTATGTCATATTGAGCGCTACTAATGCAGGTTATGATGCAATAATGAGCGGTGTTCAGAAATTCCATCTCACAAATATGTTGCTTTTGGACAGTGGTGGTTCGAGTCAGCTTTCCGTGAAAGGGAAGGTAGTATTTCCAAGCCAAGATGATCGTAGTGTACCAGATTATATCGTTATGAAATGATATTTTTTTGCCAGCTGATTTTTAGCCAAGAAAGGAAAATGTGAACGCATGATTATAAAACAACACCGTCATCATCACAGGCATCACGCCGCTAAAAGAAGAAAATATATCATTTTTAAGATTATAGCGGGAGTTGTAGTTACATTATTGGTTGTATTGAGCGTGTTAGGCTTTGTTGCATATAGTACGATTAAATCATCTTTTGCATCCTCTTATATGCAAGTGGACGGGACAACAGCTGTTAATCTTTCTAAATCAGAATCTTTTACAACGCTCGTGATAGAGACAGGAATGTTTAAGAACCGAAAGACATGTCTTACTGCTGTGCTTGCCTCTACAAATCCTAAGACCAAACAGACGACATTTTTAAATCTTCCCGTAGATGCCACGCTGCCCAATCATTCAAAAATTGAAACAGCTTATGCAGTTGATGGCGTGTCAGGGGTTTTGATGGATACAAAAAAAGAGTTACAAGTTCCAATTAATAAAGTCATACAAATTGATAGTGATAAGATAGGCGAACTTATTGCTGCAACGGGAGGTATTACGATTCAAAATCCGAAAGGTTTTGTTCTAAATGGCTATCAGTTTAATCAGGGAACGATACAACTGATTGATACGGATCAAGTGGGTGCCTATCTATCTTTGGTTGATGAAAATGATCAAGCGGCACTCACAATGCGCATGCAGACTGTATCTATGGCCTTATACAAGAATGTTCAACAGCTCGTACATTTTAAAAAAATCCAAAGCATCTCTTTTTACCGAGCAGTTCTCTTTGCCGCAAAGGATATTGTCAAAACGGATATTAGCTTTGAGGATTTCAAGGCGATTGCACTGAATTATAATAAAACCTTCACCAATACTAACAAGCTTAATCTGCATACGACAGGGGTCTTTCCCAATAGAGTTGTATCCGTTCAAGAGCTTGTGAAGACTCAGGAGCTTTTTAAAGAAAGTCTTAAATAATAGGACTTGTATACTGTAAAAATCAAGCGAGAGCTTGGTTTTTTATTATTTAATCCTTGCAAAATGAAGGAAAATGTAGTATTATATATTTTATAAACTATATGTTGCATTTTGATTTAAATCCGAATACGTCCCAGAAATTAATTCATATTGATATGGATGCGTTTTTTGCGTCCGTTGAGCAGCGTGACAATCCCGAATTACGCGGAAAGCCTGTTGTGATTGGGCGTAATCCAGTTCAATCAGGCGGGCGTGGTGTGGTGTCCACGTGCAGCTATGAGGCGCGAAAATTTGGGATTCATTCGGCGATGTCAGCAAAAGAAGCGTATGAGCGCTGCCCGCAAGCGGTTTTTGTGAGCGGGCATTACCAAAAATACAGTGAAGTCAGCCACCAAGTACGCAAAATTTTTGCACGTTATACGGATAAAATTCAGATGGCATCGATTGACGAGGCTTATCTTGAGGTCACGGAAAATAAATTAGGTGCTAAATCGGCTGTCAAAATTGCCAAGTTAATTCAATATGACATTTATCACGAATTGGGATTGACGTGCTCGGCCGGCGTTTCATATAATAAATTTTTGGCAAAAATTGCGTCGGACTGGGAAAAACCGCACGGTTTGATGGTGATTAAGCCAGAAGAGGCGCTCGAATTTCTTGCGCAATTGCCGGTTGAAAAATTCCACGGTGTCGGAAAAGCCACTGTGCCAAAACTCCACGCGTTGGGCATTTTTACGGGCGGCGATTTACAAAAACAGGATCCTGTACAACTTGCACAACGTTTTGGGACGTATGGTTGGAGTTTGTATCAGAAAAGCCACGGGGTTGCGTCAACTCATGTTTCCGTGTCACGAAATCGCAAGTCGCTTGGCAAAGAGCGTACTTACGGCGATTTTTTGATGACGGAAGAGGCGGTAAAAAAAGCGCTTGAAAAAATTGCACGGCGTGTTTCTGAATTGCTCCAAAAATATGCGCTAAAGGGAAATGTGGTTGTCGTGAAGCTGCGTGACGGTGAATTTCAGACGCTTACAAAGCGTAAAACGATTCCCACTATGTTCAATGACGCGGGAACGCTGACGGAGAGCGCGTTTGAGCTGATTGAAAATTACAAAATGCCACAAACGGGCATTCGGCTCGTCGGTATTACGGTTAGTGGATTTGGCGAAGAAATAAGCTTGCTAGAGTGATCAGCACGCTTGCGGCTGACAGGAAAGGCACGAAGGGAATTTCATTTTTTTTGTGTGTCACGAAGTAAAACAGAATGCCAGCCAGACTTGCGCATTGAACAAGCCAAATCAGTTGCTGAAAGCTGAAGATTAAACTTGCTGTTGCGAGCCAGAGGACGTCGCCTGCGCCCATTTTTCGGACAAAACGCTCTGTCAGCGCTGACAGAATTAAAAAGAGGATAAAGGCCCAGTTAATGGTTGACACGGCTAAAATTATCAGCGTAAAACCAAGCCAAATGCTGACAGGAAAGGCGTGTTCACGCCAATCGCAAACTGACAGAACCAAACTCATGAGGAAAAACAGCGCCAATTCAAGCGGAATTTCTGTCAGCCAGCAGGAAACAGCTGTCAGCGCTGACAGAATTTCTATAATGGCATATTTCCACGAAAAATGCGCGCCACAACGCGTGCAACGACTGCGCGATAAAACTTGTGAAATGACAGGAATCAAATCTCTGTTTGTTAAACGCGCGCCGCAACTGGCACAATGCGAACGCCCCCAAATCACGCTTTCGCCAATAGGAACGCGGTCAACAACCACGCCCAAAAATGAACCCAGAACGAGCCCGATAATTCCTGCAAAAATAATGCTCATACTTATTATGCGTAAAAAATCCCAAAATGTCACATGAAAATTGAAAAAAAGGTAAAAAAATAGTAAAATAAAGTCATGCAAACGCTTTACGATGTTCAAGAATGGCTGAAAAAATACGGTTTCATCAACCTCATGCCAGAGCGAATCGATGCGATTTACATGATGCAAAATGAAATCAAAGAGCTGCACGAGCGCGGCATTCTCGCGGATAACGATGCCGATTTTCTCAAAGCCAGCCTTATTTTAAAGCGTGAAGCGCGCATAGAAAGCACAAAAAATGAAAAATAAAATTATTGGAATCGATCTTGGCGGCACGACCGTCAAATTTGGAATTCTAACGACGGCTGGCGAGATTCAGGATCAATGGGCCATTGCGACCAATATTTTGGACGAAGGCGCGCATATTGTGCCTGACATTATAGAGTCAATCAAGCATCGCCTTGCGCTCTACAAGCTTGCTACGAGCGATTTTATCGGTATTGGCATGGGCTCTCCAGGTTCTGTAAATCTGGAAACGGGCGCTGTGACTGGCGCCTATAATCTCAACTGGAAAACAACGGTCGAAGTCGGAAAAGCAATCACAGAGGCGACTGGCCTGCCGTTTTTCATTGACAATGACGCAAATGTTGCTGCTCTTGGAGAACGTTGGATGGGCGCTGGCGAAAATCAACCCGATGTTATTTTTATCACGCTTGGCACGGGCGTTGGCGGCGGCATTATCGCTGGCGGCAATCTGATTCATGGTGTGGCAAATGCAGGTGGTGAGATTGGGCATATTGTGGTTGTTCCAGAGGATGGTTTTGACTGCACATGCGGCTCTAAAGGTTGCCTTGAAACCGTCGCTTCAGCAACTGGAATTGTGCGCGTCGCGCGCCAACTTGCTGAAGAATACGTCGGCGCTTCTCAGCTTCATCAGGCGATTGATTCTGGGCAGCTTATCTCGTCAAAAGATATTTTTGAAGCTGCCGAGGAAGGCGATACATTTGCGCTGTCCGTAGTTGATAAAGTCAGCTTTTATCTAGGACTTGCCTGCGGAAATCTCGGCAATACGCTCAATCCAGACTCAATCGTCATCGGCGGTGGCGTTTCAGCCGCGGGTGAATTCCTCCGCGCGCGCGTGGAGAAATACTTCTTGCAGTTCACTTTCCCGACGGTCAAGAAAACGACGAAAATTAAACTCGCGACACTTGGAAATGACGCTGGTATCATCGGTGCTGCAAGTCTCGCTCTGTAAAGGAAAATTATGATTATTATTTTAGATATTGTGTTATTGGTTGCGATGTTGCTCATCATTTTTTGGCCGCGTATTACACTCAAGAGGTCGGGAGCGAAACTTCTAGAAAATCGAGATTTTTTAGAAAAATCGCTCAAAGGGCAAATCGTGGATGTTCGTGAGCCTGCCCAATTTCGCACGAAGCACATTATGGGCGCGCGTAATCTTCCTGCGGAGACGATTTCACAGTCAATGGGCGCTCTGTCCAAGTCAAAGCCGGTGCTACTTTACGAGAACGGCCAAGCGCGTGGACAAAATTCACGGGTGATTAAAGTTGCACGATTGCTCAAAAAGGAGGGCTATACAGAAATTTTCATCTTAAAATCTGGACTCAGTAAATGGGTAGGAAAAACTAAAACCAATTAAAGCGCGAAAGGCGCTTTTATGTTATAATTGTAAAGTTAGACCAAAGAAAAGGATTTAGAATGACTGAATTAAGAAACGATATTAGAAATGTTGCCATCATCGCCCACGTTGACCACGGAAAGACGACGCTCGTTGACGAATTGTTGAAGCAATCGCAAACGCTTGACGCGAGAAAAGAGCTTTCTGAGCGCGCAATGGACTCAAATGATCTTGAAAAAGAGCGTGGCATTACCATTCTTGCGAAAAACACAGCTGTGGATTACAATGGAACGCGCATCAATATCCTCGATACGCCAGGGCACGCGGATTTTGGCGGTGAAGTAGAGCGTATCATGAAGATGGTTGATGGTGTCGTTCTTGTTGTGGACGCATACGAAGGCACTATGCCACAAACACGTTTTGTGCTCAAAAAAGCCTTGGATCAAAACTTAACGCCCATCGTTGTCGTGAATAAAATCGACAAACCGTCGGCGCGTCCCGCAGAAGTTGTGGACGAAGTTTTGGAGCTTTTCATTGAGTTGGGCGCTGATGACGAACAGCTAGATTTCCCTGTTGTGTATGCCTCAGCCATCAACGGCTCATCATCAATGAGTGATAATCCTAGCGATCAAGAGCACACGATGAAATATGTATTTGACACGATTATTGATCATATTCCAGCGCCGATTGATAATAGCAGCGAGCCGCTCCAGTTCCAAGTCTCGCTCCTCGATTACAACGATTATGTGGGGCGTATCGGGATTGGGCGTGTCTTTCGCGGCACGATTAAAGTTGGCGATAATGTTACATTGTCCAAATTGGACGGTTCAACAAAGAATTTCCGTGTGACGAAAATCTTTGGTTTCTTCGGCCTTGATCGCGAGGAAATTCAAGAAGCGAAAGCGGGCGATTTGATTGCGGTCTCAGGTATGGAAGATATCTTTGTCGGCGAGACGGTGACACCAGCTGACAATATAGAGCCATTGCCTGTTCTTCACATTGATGAGCCGACATTGCAAATGACGTTCTTGGTGAATAATTCGCCATTTGCGGGCCGCGAAGGTAAATTTGTGACGGCGCGTCAAATTGAAGACCGCTTGAACCAAGAACTGCAAACAGATGTTTCGTTGCGCGTTGAGGCTTTAGGCCCTGACCGTTGGATTGTCTCGGGACGTGGGGAATTGCATTTGTCTATCCTGATTGAAACAATGCGTCGAGAAGGATTCGAGCTTCAGGTTTCGCGTCCTGAGGTCATTGTCAAGATGGTAGACGGTGTGGCGTGTGAGCCATTTGAACGTGTCCAAATTGACACGCCAGATGAATATCAAGGTTCAATTATTCAGGCACTTTCTGAGCGTAAAGGCGACATGCTTGACATGCAATCTACGGGCAACGGGCAGACACGTATGATTTTCCAAATTCCTGCGCGCGGTTTGATTGGCTTTACGACCGACTTTATGTCAATGACACGTGGTTACGGAATTATGAATCACACGTTTGATGAGTATCTGCCAATGGTGAAAGGCTCAATCGGCGGACGTTCGCGCGGTGCGCTTGTCTCTATGGATCAAGGTCCTGCAACGAACTATGCGATTTTTGGGATTCAAGATCGCGGTACGATGATGCTTTCTGCAGGGACAGAAGTTTATGAGGGTATGATTGTTGGCGAAAATTCGCGAGAAAACGATATTACTGTCAATGTTACAAAGGGCAAACAGCAATCCAACGTTCGCTCATCCAATAAGGATACGACGGTCAAAATCAATACGCCGCGTATTTTGTCACTTGAGGAGTCCATTGAATTTTTGGGCGATGACGAATATCTTGAAGTAACACCAGAGTCAATTCGCTTGCGTAAGCAGATTTTGAACAAAGCGGAGCGCGAAAAAGCTGCGAAAAAGAAAAAAGCAGCCATCGCTGAAGAAGCATAAAGAAAAAAGAGTTCAGGCTCTTTTTTTCATATATTGGTTAAATCGGAGTTTGAGTTGGCGTTCTGTTAGGCTTGTTTTTTCGTCGCGCGTGAGTTTATTTTTGATCCACCATTCGCATTTGAGAGCGTCATTTTTGGTGGCAAATTTGAGGGATTTGAGGAGAATGACGGGGCGTCTCGCGGCGGGTTTGGTGTATTTTGCACCTTTGGCAGAATTATGCGTGGCGACGCGCTTTTCAATGTTATCCGTATAACCGCAATAGAGCGTGCCGTCTGCGCATCTCAGAATATAAACAAAATAAGATTTCACGTGTTCATTATAACACATTCCTTAAAGCGACGATATTGGTAGCCAATTTTAGACAAATGGTTTTTAAAATGGTATAATGAGTTTATAAACTCTATAATGTGAAAGAAAAATATGCCTCAAGATAAAATAGTAATACATGGTGCGAGAGAGCACAATTTGAAGAATATTGATGTGACGATCCCGCGGGACAAGTTGGTGGTTGTGACGGGCGTTTCAGGCTCTGGTAAGTCGTCTCTTGCGTTTGAGACGCTTTATGCAGAAGGGCAACGGCGCTATGTGGAGTCGCTTTCTGCGTATGCGCGCCAATTTTTGGGAAATATGGATAAGCCAGATGTG
>JAIRUS010000145.1 GCA_031254295.1 Streptococcaceae bacterium
ATATTTGATTGTCGGTTTGGTACTTGATAAAGAAACGAAAAAGAAAATACTATCAGAAGAATTTAAAATACAAATGACAGAACATATGGAAGACGAGGTGAATAAAATGTGTAACTTAAGCCAAGGAGTGCGTATGGAAGGTAAAATCGAAGGTAAAATTGAAGGTAAAATCGAAGGTAAGATTGAAGGTAAAATTGAAGGTAAAATTGAAGGTAAAGATGAAAAAGCCCGTGAGGTTGCTCTAAAATCTATTGCAAAAGGTTTTGACAATGAAACTATTGCGGATATTACAGGTTTAACTGTAGCAGAAGTCGAAGAATTAAGGTGCGCAGAATCTGAAAAATCCTAATTAAAATGATTAATAGCCTAGCTTTTTTTGTTGAAGCAGGGTTATTTTTATTGAGAAAAATTCTACCTTCCTTTAGAGTTCCTCATTTCTTGGTCATAATATATTGTTACGCGTCAGATTATATGATAGTGAAGTCAAAGAATTTATTCAAATTAATTAAAGAGCCACACTCAAGATATTGACTTAATTCTCGTCAAATTCTATGAATGTGGCTCTTTTGGTTATCATAATATAAAATTGAAAAGGAAAAGACAAGCGTATCAAATCTCCGCAGATCCACGCTTGCCTCTAGAAAGTCCAACTTTTTATTGTTGTACTTTTTAACTCTATATTATTATGATAACCTGTTTTATTGATTTTCAAACATCACAAGCGTCAGAAATGCAAAAATGTTACGATAAATTTGTTGATTCGCTAGAATGTGTTCAATTGAAATGTTCTAATTCTGATTGTGGTGTCAGTGGTCAAATCATCAAACATGCTTATTATAGACGAAACGTTAAGCTCGGCTCCGGAAAAACCATCCTTAAAGTGCTTCGGGTCATTTGTAAAAAGTGCGAAACAACACATGCAATCTTACCTGATTGGCTGGTCCCATACTCTCAAGTCCTTTTGGAGGACCATCTTGAAATCTTGCAGAATTACGTGAAAGGTAATACTCCAAATACTACTAAACCTTCAAATCCAGAAGTTGATGTACGTACTGCTTACTACATCATAAAGGATTATAGAGATAACTGGCAAGAGAACCTTAGGAGTATATCCACCTCAGTTTTTATCGGAAAGAAAGAACTGATATTAAAGTGCTTTTCTGAATATAAATTTCAATTTATGCAGATTAAAAAAACCAAAAATTCCTTGTTCCTCTCAACCACATAACGTTCATTTTCAGATTGATGAAAGCCTGTTAAACTAATCATGTAATTGATTTTTAAGGAGGAATCATCAAATGTCAGATGAAATAAGAAACGAAATAGCTCTTTTACGATATGGAATCATAGCACCTCTTATAAGCGGGCTTCAAGATTCTGAACTAACTGTGAAAAGCTATTTTTCAGCCATGGCTGAAAAAAACTATAAGAGCTATGATGGCAAGATTGTGAGATTTTCGGCAGCTACTATCGAACGGTGGTATTACAAATATAAAAAGAATGGATTGGATGCGCTAATTCCAAAGCGTCGAGTAGATAACGGAAATTCCAGAAAACTGGATGATGATTTAAAACAACAGATACGATACTATAAAAAAGAATTTCCAAGACTGCCGGCTACCGTGGTCTATCAGAAACTATTAGAAAGCGGACAGATTTCAAAGCGTGATGTCTCTTTATCCACTATTACGCGATACATCAAGTTTTTGAAACTGGAGAATAAATTGAAAAGTGGCAAGGACATGAAACGTTACGAGCTGGAAAATATCAACGATGTCTGGTACGCCGATACTACACACGCATTCAGTCTTACAATCGACGGGAAAAAGCAAAAGACCTTTATCATTGCCTTTCTTGACGACAAATCACGTCTGATCACTGGTGTCGATGTTTTCTTCAATGATAATTTCGTTAACGTGATGAGTGTGATGAAGTCTGCGGTGGCTAAATACGGAAAACCCAAAATGTTCAGCTTTGATAATGGAGGTCCCTACAAAAATGGACAGATGAAGCTCTTAGCAGCGCGCATCGGAACGGTTTTAAACTGGACCCAGCCATATTCACCAACTTCAAAGGGGAAAATTGAACGTTTCTTCAGTACTTTGAAACAACAGTGGCTGTCGCAGTTGAAACCAACTGAGTTCAAAACAATCGATCAGTTTCGCGTTTCTTTAAAAGAATACGTCCACAAATATAATCACAACCCGCATCGAGCACTGGCGAAGAATTCCCCCATGAATGTGTTTTTCGCGGAACCCCAAATGATCAGACGTCTGAAGGACGACCAAATCAATAAATCATTCCTTTTGGAGTACGAACGAAAAGTATCCATCGACAATGTAATTAAAATAGATACGGTTGAATATGAAGTGCCTTATCGCTTTTCGAAGCAGAAAATCAAGCTTAGATATTCGCCAGACTTCGAAGATATTTACGTCGTCGACCCTATTAATGGTGAAATGGAGAAAATACAGCTACTCAAGAAGAATGACAACGCGAGAATCAAACGCGCAGCATTTCAGTTTACAGGAGATGAAGACTAATGGCTTACCACATGAGATTCAGTTTGGAATACAATCCATTTTTGAAAAATTCAAAAGATATCATTATTGAAACGAAAGATTATAAACAGATTCAGCAGCGATTGAAATTTCTATCAGATAATAACGGATTCGGTATAATTACAGGTGAACCAGGACGCGGAAAAACAACCGCTGTAAGGCATTGGGCTGCATCATTAAGCCCTTCGCGGTTCAAGGTTGTATACACCTCGCTCTCAACTTTGACATTGAATGAATTCTATCGTCATCTAGCCGAAGAATTCGGCTTGGAACCAAAGTTTCGTAAGTCCCAGAATTACAAGCTGATTCAAGCAGAGATTAATAGATACCACATAGAGAAGAAAATAACTCCAGTTTTCGTCATCGACGAGGCCAACTACATCAACAGTTCAATCTTGAACGAATTTAAGATGTTGTTCAACTTCGAGATGGATTCGCGTGACCGCGCTATTGTCTTGCTTATCGGTGGTTTTTCTTTGAACACGACGTTAAACAGAGCTTCGAACGAACCGCTTCGTCAACGGATAACGATGAATTATTCATTGAATAACCTCAACCAAGAAGATTCAAAAATTTATATCAAAACAAGGCTTCAGGCTGCTGGAGCACCTGAAACAATCTTTGATGAGCAGGCGATAAAATCTATAACAAATGCTTCTAATGGGATACCACGCATAATAAATAAGATTTGTGACATGTGCTTGAGGATCGGAGATGCGCAGAAAATAGAGACTATTGATTCAGAAATCATTTTGATGGCGGTGAACGAGATTGAGTTATCATAAAGAAATTTTGGAATTTGGCAATGTGCACGATCACGGCTACTGGGATGCAACATTATTACTCGTGCGGGATAGTGATGTAAAGGAAATGTTGGTAGCTGGCAACGGGAGTAAGTTTCATATTTTGGTAGGACGCTATGCTTACGGAAATTT
>JAIRUS010000147.1 GCA_031254295.1 Streptococcaceae bacterium
TAAGAAATTTACCGACTTGACAGCCCGAGATCTACGCGAACAATATATTTTAAGGAAAGTCAAAGAAGGCTTTAAAATCTATGAACTTTCTGAGTTACTCGGTCTACGGACTATCGCAACCTTAGAAAAATATTATAGAAATTCCAGATAATCTTTCTACTTAAAAGAGTGAAGATATAAATAAATTAAATGGATTAATGAATAAAGAGATGATAATAGTGCTATATGGCAAACGAACTTCAAATTAAATTAGTCGCCGAAGAATTTGAGGGACCGCTCGATCTTTTGCTAAGTCTGGTCCAATCATACAAGATGGATATTTTTGAGCTTCCTTTATTATCTGTCATTGAGCAATATCTGGACTACATTGCGGCAATGGAACAACTCAATCTCGAGCTGGCAGGTGACTATATGGTCATGGCCAGTCAACTCATGCTGATTAAGTCTCGACGTTTACTTCCGACTGTAAGTGAAGTCTTTGTCGAAGAAACCGAACAATTGGAACAAGATCTCCTTAATCAAATTGTTGAATATCAAAAAATTAAGTCACTCTCAACAGATCTTGAAGATTTCCATACAGATCGCGCAAAGCATTACTCAAAAAGTCGAACAGAAATTGTCTCAACTGAGGTTCATCTCGTTCATAATACCACTGCAATTGACCTTTTTTTGGCTTTTTCACAAATATTAAAGCAAAGGCAAGTTGAGACGCGTGAAAATCATACTACAATTGAAGTCGATAGCTTTACGGTTCAAGAGAAAATCACGGATTTACAAGGACTTTTAAAAACTCATAAGGAACTCAAATTCAGTGACCTTTTTCAACAAGTTTCAAGCCGAGACGAATTGATTACAATTTTTTTAGCCATTCTTGAACTTGTAAAGTCAGATCATTTGCTCATGGAGCAAGAAGAAAGTTTTGGGGAAATTTTATTAAGACAAAATGGATAAAATAAATAATACAACCAAATTTGAAGCCCTTCTATTTGTTGCAGGTGAAGACGGCTTGAGCCTGCTAGAACTGTCAAATATCACAGGACTATCCCTTTCAGCCTGCCAAGAGCAGATCAACAAGCTTAATGAGAATTACGCAACAAATAAAAATTCAGCATTTACAATCATTCAAACTGCTGAACGCTTCCGTCTGACTACAAAAACAGTTTTGGAAGATCTGCTTAAGTCTTATGCAAAATCGACAATCAATCAATCACTATCAAAATCTGCTCAAGATGTTTTAGCCATCATTGCTTACAAGCAACCCATCACGCGGCTTGAAATTGACAATTATCGTTCTGTCTCATCAAGTGGTGTCTTGACAACTCTTCGCGCGCTTGGCCTAATCAATGTTGTAGGGCAAGTTGAAGCACCAGGTCGGCCTTCGCTTTATGCAACAAGTGAATTTTTCCTTGATTATTTAGGAATTAACTCATTAGAAGATTTGCCTGCCGTAGATAAAATAGAACTCGAAAATGAAAATACTGGAGCTGAATCAGCTCTCTTTGGAAATAAGGACTAATTATGCGCATTAATCAATTTATCGCCCATGCAGGAGTTGCCAGTCGCCGCAAGGCAGAAGAGCTCATCAAAGAGGGAAAAGTCAAGGTCAATGGAAAAAAAATGACGGATCTCGCTTTTCAAGTATCTGGAAATGACCTAGTTGAAGTCAACGGTCAACAACTTCGCAATGAAGAATTTGTCTATTTCTTACTCAATAAACCTCGTGGTGTCATCTCAAGTGTCACAGACGATAAAGGTCGCCCAACAGTCGTTGAGATTTTAGGCGGTGTAAAAGAGCGCATTTATCCAGTTGGTCGTCTTGATTGGGATACAAGTGGACTTTTAATTTTGACAAATGACGGTGATTTTGCGAATCTGATGACCCATCCAAGTCATCAGATTGATAAAACTTATGTAGCCAAAGTCGAGGGCCATGCTAATAAAGAAAATCTCCGTCCGCTCACATTGGGGATGAAAATTGAAGGACAAAAAATTAGTCCAGCCCGCTACAGTATCATTCGTACTGAAAAGCAAAAAAATGCCTCGATTGTGGAGTTAACCATTCATGAAGGACATAATCATCAGGTAAAGAAAATGTTCGAGACTGTCGGGCTACCCGTTCAAAAATTATCTCGTATAACTTTTGGTAGCTTAACACTTGACGGTGTCCCAGCTGGAAAGTATCGCGAATTGACAAGAAAAGAAGTGAAGGATCTAATGAATCTTGCCAAATAAGCAAGATTTTTTAGTGATTTTAGGAGAAAGTACAAGCTATGAATAATATGAATAAAGTAAACGCAGCCTATATACATATTCCATTTTGTTCTCAGATTTGCTATTACTGTGACTTCGCTAAAGTCCTACTTGAAGGACAGCCTGTTGATGAGTATATAGAGAGCGTTATTGACGAGTTTAATAATATCTATCATATTTCAAGTTTGCGAACGCTCTACATTGGTGGAGGAACGCCTACTGTACTAAGTTCCGAACAAATGTCACGCTTATTGAACGGCATTAACTCAAAACTTGATTTGTCATCCCTAGAAGAATTTACGATTGAAGCTAATCCAGGAGACCTATCAGATGAGATGATTATAGTTCTTGAAAATTCTTCGGTCAATCGAATTTCGCTAGGTGTTCAAAGTTTTGATGATAAATTACTCAAGAAAATTGGACGCAAACATTCAGAACGTGACGTTTATGACTCAATCCAAAAGCTCCGTACAGCAGGATTTGATAATATCAGTATTGACTTGATTTATGGTCTACCCAAGCAAACTTTAGAAATGGTCGAATCCGATGTTACTAAATTTTTAGAACTGAATCTACCTCATGTTTCACTTTATAGTCTAATTTTGGAGGACCATACTCGCTTTATGAATATGGAGCGAAAAGGCTTGCTTCATTTGCCGTCTGATGATAAAAATATTGATATGTATGAATACATTCTAAATACCTTGGCTGCCAATGATTATGCTCATTATGAAATTTCAAACTTTTCCAAAACAGGTTTTGAAAGCAAACATAACTTGACTTACTGGGACAATACTGAATATTATGGCATCGGCGCAGGAGCAAGTGGTTACTTGGAAGGCATTCGTTATAAAAACCACGGACCAGTTCATCACTATCTTGAAGCAGGAAAAAACAAGCGCGTTTCAGAAGAAAAACTCAGTCAAAAAGAGCAGATGGAAGAAGAAATGTTTCTTGGACTAAGAAAGGCCGAAGGGGTATCTTTAAAGGCTTTCTCAGAGAAATTTGATATTGATTTTTATGAGATTTATGGCTCAGTCTTTGAAGATTTATTAAAAACTGATTTGGTTATCTACAATAATGGACGTCTCTCATTAAGCGAACGAGGCTTTGAATTAGCCAATGAAGTTTTTGAAAAATTCTTAATTGATGCTTAAATGTGGTAAAATATGGGATATGCAAAAAAGATTAAATTTAAAAATATTAGGCCTTTTACTGGCAAGTCTGGTTGTTTTATTTGGATTTTTGCTTTGGGTCAGATTGAGCGAAAAACATGAGCTCGGTCAGCCTTATGAAACTTTACCTGTTCTGAAAACAGAACTCAGAAACTCTTCCGTTAATTTGAGCGAGAAGCCAGTCATTGATTTATCAGCTTTTCAACCTTATAAATCAATTAACTACAGTAAGTTAGCCAATAATATTTCTGGTGCAGTTGTTCGCGTTCAAGATGGCCTCAGTGCCAAAAGTTCTGTTTATATTAATAGTGATGGCTCTGATCCAGCCTTTAAGTATCATATAACTGGACTTCAGGCAGAGGGAATTCCTGTAGCAGTCTATGCCTATGCAAACGGCAGTTCTGTGGCGGAGATGCAAAAAGAAGCTAAAACTTTTTATGACAGAGCTAAAGCTTATCAACCAACTTTCTGGTGGCTAGATATTGAATCTGTTTCTATGACAAATCTAAACGCTGGTGTTGAAGCCTTCAGAGCAGAACTCAAAACACTTGGTGCAAAAAATATTGGCATTTATTCACGTGATAATTTTTTGACAGAGAATGCGATCAGCACAAGTAAGTTTGACGCTGTCTGGTTGGCTTTCTATGGCGCAACAAATGATGGAAGCTATACAGCTTTGACAAGCAAACGAACTTTTCAAATGCAGCAATACACAGATCAAGGAAAACTTTCTGGATATGCTAGTTCAGTTGACATGAGTCGTGTCTTATCAGATACAGATTATAAGAAACTATTTTTAACTAATAAATAAAACTATGGGAAAAATTTATTCTACAAAATACAGAGTGCCTTTCTATCATTCTGATGCAAAACGCGAGATGACGATTCCAGCCATTCTGAATGTTGCCCTTCAAATTTCTGGTGAGCAATCGACCGAACTCGGAAGATCCGAGGATTGGTTGAGAGACAACTATCATCTGGCTTGGATTGTCACTGAATATGAAATCACCTTAAATCGCCTGCCAAAATTCCTTGAATATATTTTCATCGAAACAGAAGCCGTCAGCTATAACAAATTCTTTTGCTATCGAGATTTTAGATTTTTAGATGAAGACAAAAATCTACTTTTGAAAATCCATTCAACATGGGTGTTAATGGATCCAGATACACGCAAAGCAAATCGAGTTGATGATGAAATTGTGGCGCCTTATGAGTCAGAGAAAGTATCAAAGCTAGAGCGGGGACATAAATTCGCCAAGTTGGGACAGCCTGAAAAACGCAGCTATAGCGTGCGCTACTCCGATATTGATATGAATCAACATGTCAATAATAGTCGATACTATGACTGGGCAGTTGACCCATTAGGCTTCGATTTTCTGAGCCAGCATCAACCAAAACAAATTTATATCAAGTATAATCATGAAGTAAGGGCTGGAGAAGAAATTTCGAGTGCCTACTTGCTTACAGAGAAAAAAAGTTGTCATGCAATCAATGATGGCGATGCACAGATTGAAATAGAATGGGAAAAAATTATATGAAACATAAAGATTATAAAGGATATGTGATTGACTTAGATGGGACAATTTACCTAGGTGAAGGCCGAATCCCTGCAGGAGAGGATTTTATTCATCGTCTTCAAGCAGCCAAAATTCCTTATCTCTTTGTAACAAACAATACAACGCGTCGTCCAGAAGTCGTACAAGAGCGTTTGCGCACAAAGTTCAACATTGACACGCCTCTTGAAACAGTTTATACAGTTTCTGGTGCAACTGCTGATTATATAAAGGCTGATGGCAAGGGTAATAAAGTCTATATCATTGGCGAAGACGGTTTAAAATCCGAACTTCATGCAGCTGGCTTTGTAGAGGATGAGAAAAATCCTGACTATGTTGTTGTGGCCGTTGATTTCTCATTTAGTTATGATAAGTTGAAAACAGCTACTTTTGCCATTCAAAAGGGCGCTACTTTTATCGGGACAAATCCAGATCTCAATCTTCCAACATCTGATGGCTTACTTCCTGGTTCTGGTACAATTATCCGCGCGGTTCAAGCCGCAACTCAGGTGGAGCCGATTATCATTGGTAAGCCAACTTCAATCATTGCAGATATCGTAGTGGAGAAAATGGGTCTAGCTAAAGAAGATCTAATTATGGTCGGAGATAACTATTTAACAGATATTCGGACAGGAATTGATAACGGCATTGATTCGCTCCTCGTCACAACAGGATTTACAAAGCCAGAAGAAGTTGCAGGACTAGCAATTGCACCTACCTATGTTGTCTCTAGTCTTGACGAGTGGAAACTCGAACTCTAATGAGAGATAGGTTATTTTTTAGCTTATCTTTGTTTTGGACGATTGCTACCTCTGTCTTTTTGACAATTTTGCTGTCAATTCCACTTTTTGCAATTAATATTCATCTTGAAAATCTAACTTACGTTTCAGGGCTGCCAACAAATGTTTTAATAAAAAACTATATCATCTTGATTCTCTATCTGCTAAATCCATTTCAAACTAAGTTAAAAATGCCTGATTTTCCAGATTCGGCAAGTGCCTTAATTCATTTCGCTGAAGTTAAAAATTTATTTCTATTGGCTGTGATTTTGGTGATTGTCCTCGCTTACTTTTATTGGAAATTCTATAAGGAAAAGTTGTCAGCTTTATATAGAAGGGCTATAAAAATAGCTATGGTTTTCCCCATAATTCTAGTTGGAATTATTGCACTCACAGGATTTGACAGTTTCTTTATCACATTTCACCAGATTCTTTTTCGGGATAGGACTTGGCTGTTTAACCCTGAAACAGACCCCATTATCAATGTTTTGACCGATAATTTTTTCATGTACTGCTTTATTATCTTTGGACTTATCTATGAAGCTTTACTGGGAATACTCTATTTTAGGACTAGAGCGCCTATAAAAACTAAAAGCAAAAAATAATAATTCAGCAAATGAACTATTATTGAAATAATTAGGAGGATTTATGGAAAGAAGGAGCCGTAAAAAACGTCGAGAAAAAACTAATCAGGCTAAGAAAGTGCACAAAGAAGCTTTTGAGCAGATTGAGCCCGAAGAAAAAATAGCGGTAGGCCCGCTTCCAAATAATTTAAATTCTACCAAAAAAGAAGTTCATTCTTCAAACAAACATTTTGATAGAAGACAATTACCAGAAAAAAGCTCGTATAAGAAACGGCGAAGAAATTTTTCTAGCTTAGTCATGCTACTTTTACTCCTTGTGATTATAGTTACAATTAGCTATGTTATGATTGCTAGGCCTTTTGATAGGAAAAATACTATTACTACTAGCACAATAGCAAGTAAATCTAGTTCAGCTTTAAGTTCAAGTACAAGTCCGAAAGTAACCAAATCTTGGCTAAATACAAGTGCAGAAAATTATCTTCCAACATTGATGTATCATAATATCTCACCTGATACGCCCAATGGTAATTTTGTAACACCGACAAATCTTGAAAGTACTTTACAAGTCCTCCAAACAGATGCCGTGTATACTGTTTCTAGTGATGAAGCATTGAAAATTTTGACGACTAATACCAAACCAGCTAATAAGATGATTTGGTTAACTTTTGACGATGGTTACCAAGATTTTTATGTCAATGCCTTTCCTTTGCTTAAAAAATATAAAATGCACGCAACTAGTTTTGTCATTACGGGTAAGGTAGGCCAAGCTGGCTATCTTACCACTGATGAGATCAAGGAAATGGCCAAATCAGGTTTAGTTGATTTTCAAAGTCACACAGTAAATCATGTATCTCTAGATACCGACGACGCTACTCAAACTTCGGAACTCCAACAATCCAAGGCCTATCTGGATAAATTACTCAATCAAAAAACTCATGTTATTTGCTATCCGTCTGGAAGTCACAATGCGGATACTGGATCTATTGGGACAAACCTTGGCTATGACATGGGACTTCTTGATCCAGGTAGAACTTATAATGGAGAAACTGCTACAAATTCCGCTGCCAAAGGATCCGAAGGACTCTTTAAGCTAAGTCGTTATCGAACTTTTACCGCAACTGATGGTACAGCTGTCAAGTCCATGATTGCAGATGATGAAGCTTATAACGTTTCTAACACAATCAAATAAATAGGCAGATACTTCAATAGCGTTGAAAGTTTCAGCAAACAGCGATTATAGCTTGACAAGGACAAAATATTAGTGTATATTATGTCCATAGTTAGTTGGTTTTATTCAAACCTGTTCTGAATAAAGCGAATTAAGATCGCAACTGAAAGCTTCGCTGAGATTGACTCCGAGGCTTTCAGTTTTTTTATTAGTGTGAGCGGATATACTGATGAGCGTCTATATCCCAGTACGCAATAGCTCTGGATTTTTATAGGAATGATAACATGACAAATCATATTGTACTTTTTGAACCTCGTATCCATTTTAATACTGGAAATATTGCCCGTACTGCGGCCGCTACTAATTCAGTTTTGCATCTTATTAGACCACTTGGCTTTGAAGTGACAGATAAGCATCTAAAACGAGCAGGACTCGATTATTGGGACAAGGTAGATATTCGCTATCATGATAGCCTTTCTGATTTTATGGAAACAGTCGGTCAGAGTAAACTTTATTTGATTACAAAATTTGCCGAGCATATTTATAGCGATATAGATTTTGCTGGACCGAGCTTAGCAGGGCTCGATCAGTATTTCCTATTTGGACGTGAAGATACTGGATTGCCTGAGACTTATATGCGTGAAAACGCGGAGAAATGCATTCGTATCCCGATGAATGATGAACATGTACGCTCGTTGAATCTTTCAAATTGTGCCGCCTTAATCATCTATGAAGCTTTGCGTCAGCAAAATTTCACTGGCCTTGACAACGTTCATAAATATGACAATGATAAATTAAAATGATGACAGACGAATTATTAACAGGTGACCTAATTGCTGTGGCTGGAATTGAGTCTGACTGGGGAGCTGCCATCATGAAAAGCTCAAAGCGTCAGATTTTTACGATTTATGACCATATTGGCATGCTTGAAAATCGTGATGGAGAAATTTTAGTCTGGAATGCGAATCCACATGACGGAGTAATTGCTGAGCCACTTGATATTTTTATAAAAAGAGAAGAAGTTCAAATTGAAAAACAATTTGATATTTTTCGCTTGAATGAAAAAATAGATTTTTCCGAAGTGCTTAGAAATATGGCTTCTTTACAGGGCTTAGCTTATAATTTTTCTTTTGTTAAATCAAATGATAAATATTATTGCTCTGATTTTCTAGCGCGAACTTTTCCTGAACCTATCTTTCCAGAAGAAGCGATGCATTTTGAGGGAGATTTTTGGAAAGACTATTACCGTAAGCAAAATATGGATATTCCTGAAGGGAGTCTAGGGATTAATCCAAACGATATGTTGGCACAGGCTAATGTGGATTATATAGGCCAGTTGAAAGAAATAATCTAATGGACGAACGCTTATTTTTTAGTGGAAAAATTGAAACCATCTTTTTTAGTAATCCTACGAACTTTTATAAAGTTTTATTGCTCGAAATTGATGAAACCAACTCAGAAAGCTTTGGCGACAGTGAAATCGTTGTGACAGGAACGATTGGAGAAGTTATTGAGGGAGATGAAGACTATGTTTTTTATGGTCGTTTGACCAATCATCCCAAATACGGTGAACAATTAGTCGTTGACACGTATGAGAGGAAATCTCCAACCTCTACAAAAGGGCTTATCAAATATCTGTCCTCAGATAATTTTCTAGGGATTGGTAAAGAGACAGCTAAAAAGATTGTCAATGCCTATCCCCAAAATACAGTTGACAGTATCCTTGAAAATTCGGATAAGCTAAACGGAATTTTGAACGAAAGCAAGAAAGACGCTTTTATCAAGAATTTAGCGACGAATCATGGGACTGAAACAATCCTTTCAAAACTCTATAGTTATGGTTTGACTGGGCGTTTAGCTGCTCAAGTTTATAAAGCTTATCAAGCAGATAGCTTAAACATTTTGAAGGAAAATCCTTATCAACTGGTTGAAGATATTGAAGGAATTGGCTTTTTGACAGCCGATAAAATCGCTGCTGAGACAGGCATAAAAGCCACTTATCCAGAACGCTTAAAAGCTGCTCTCCTCCATTGTGTTAAAGAACAGCCAAGTCAAACAGGCGATACCTATATTGAACATGATTTACTCTTGATACAGGCTAAAGAACTGCTTGAAAGTTCACGTCAAGTTGAAATTTCTCAAGAAGATTTAGAAACTGACCTAGTTGAGTTAATTCAGGATGAAAAGCTTTTAGAGACTAATGGCAAAATTTTTGATAAGCTTCTTGCCCAAGCCGAAGAAGGCATTGCAGCAAATATTACGCGCATTTTAAAACGTTCAAAAGAAGTCTTATCGGAGTCTGAATTTGAAGAGGCCATTGCGGCAGTAGAGAAGAAGCATAACCTCAAATATGACCGTCTTCAGAAACAAGCCATTCACGATGCACTAGAAAATCCATTTTTTATCTTAACAGGTGGACCAGGTACAGGAAAAACGACGATTTTAAATGGCTTTCTAGAAGTTTTTGCCCAGCTGAATAATCTCAGTTTATTAGCCGAAGATTATACAAATGACATGTTTCCTTTTGTTTTAGCTGCTCCCACTGGACGGGCTAGTCGACGGCTGAGTGAATTGACTGGTCTGCCAGCCGCGACTCTCCATCGTACCTTAGGAATCAATACAGACGATGAAGATGATGACTTAGCCAACGACTTATCAGGCCAAGTTTTGATAGTAGACGAATTTTCAATGGTTGATACTTGGCTGGCTAACAAACTTTTTAATGCCATTCATGGACGGATGAAAGTTTTGATTGTTGGTGATGCAGATCAGTTAGCCTCTGTTGGTCCAGGTCAAGTCTTGACTGATTTATTAGCTTTTGAAGATATCCCGTCGTTGAAACTTGACAAGATTTATCGACAATCAGAGAATTCGACGATCACTCATCTTGCGCATTCTATCAAGGACGGACAACTTCCAGTAGATTTTGCAAGTAAAAAAGCGGATAGAAATTTCTTTCCCGCTAACTCCTATCAAGTTTCTGTTCTCATTAGTCAAATTGCGATTTCTTGGCAAAAAAGAGGAAATGATCCCTTCGCTTTTCAAGTTTTAATCCCAATGTATAAAGGACCAGCTGGAATTACAGCAATTAATAAACAACTACAAGATATCTTTAATCCTAAAGCCGAGCGCTTAGAATTCAGTTTTATGGACGGACTTTTTCGTGAGAATGATAAGGTTTTACAGTTAGTGAATGATGCTGAAAACAATGTTTTCAATGGTGATATTGGACGCATAATCGAACTTATCCCAGCCAAATACTCAGACAGCAAACAGGACGAGTTGATCATTGATTTTGACGGTCAGGAACTGAACTATATGCGCTCTGACTGGACAAATATTCGTCTGGCTTATGCCATGTCAATCCACAAATCTCAAGGCTCAGAGTTTGAAACTGTAATTGTGCCATTAGTTTCGAGTTATTCTAGAATGCTTCAAAGAAACCTGCTTTATACTGCCATTACACGTGCCCGAAACTCGCTTATCTTACTCGGAGAAGTGACAGCTTTTGAAGCTGCTGTAGCCAAAGAAGGCGCGAATCGAAAAACCTCTTTGCTGGAACGCCTGATGACTTATACAGGAAAAATCCCAGCTCAAGCTTCAAAAAATAATAACTCCATTGGCTCAGTCCATTCCAAAACAGTAGAAGAATCATTCGATACAGCGGCAGTAGAAACAAACTGGCTGAGTCGTGAGATGATTGACAATGGAACTTTTGATCCTATGATTGGTTTATCAAAAGTAGATTTTGATATTTTTCTAAAGACGAACATTTGACTTTTCTGTTTTTCAAAAATAGATAAATCAGATGACAGGAATATTATATTTTGATATTCTATTCTTGCAAGGATTTTAGCAAAATAAATTAGGAGTTTATTTAGTAAAATGAAAACAAGCCTCAAAACTGTCATTGGATTGACTACAGTTGCTACACTTGGTGCAGTTATTCTGTCTGCTCATTCCTCAGTCGCTGCTTCAACTAAGGAAGTAAAAAATCTCAAGATTTCTTTTATTCCGTCAAAAAATCCGAGTGACATCACAACTGCTACTCAAGGACTTGATACACTACTGATCAGCGAGCTGAAAAAGCAAGGCTACAAAGTAGACAAAGTAGATATGACAACAGGTACAGATTACAATGCCGTAGGTAAGGCACTTGATGCTGGAACCGTTGATGTGGGTTATGGTGTATCTGGCGGAACTTACGCCGCCTACGCTTCGGGAGCTAAAGTTATTTTAACTGCTACGCGTAAAGGTTTGAATAACGATGATTTGAAGAACAAAAAGAATGCAACAAATCCTCAGTATTGGAATAACCATAAGCCAACAACTCAGACGAAAGATGAAGTAACATCATATCGTGGGCTCATCATTGCTGGAAATACATCTGTCGGTAAACAATTAGCCGACTATGTCAAAAAAGGTAAAAAAATCCCTGTTTCGTTAATCAAAAAAGCCAAATGGGGTTTATCTTCAACGACTTCAGCGTCTGGTTACCTCTATCCTTCTGAATGGCTGACAAAAAACTATAAGATTTCAGTTCGCGATCTTCCAAGCGCAGTAACTGGGCTTGATTATGGTACAGCAACGGCAGACCTTGCCTCAGGTCAAGTCGACATCATCGCGGGCTATGCAGATCTCCGTATGGATTTTGCGAACGCTTGGACAACGACTGATAAGGCAACGGATACAATCTGGAACCAAACTAATGTGATAGGGGTTACAGATGAAATCTATAACGATGGTATCCTCGTCTCTAAAAACTCAGATAACTTGAAGAAATATCCTGGACTTGCAAAAGCGCTTCAAAACGCTATTATTGCCATGTCAAAAACTGATCAAGGCAAGAAAATTATCGCAGTCTATTCTCATGATGGCTATGAGAAATCTTCAGAGGCTAACTACAAGCCATTCTTTAAAGTTTTGCAAGATGTTGCAGCTGAAAATTGATTTTTGAAATAGAAAACCGAAATCAAAAATAATTTCGGTTTTTCTATTTGAATTTTACTAAGAGCAATAAATTTAAGAGCGCACTTTTTCTACATTTTTGCCATTTTTTTGGTAAAATAAGTTAGTTAATTTTAAGCGTTTACATTTTTATTTTAAGTCTTTTAATTGGAGTATATCAGAGATGATTAAATTTGAAGGGGTAGGAAAAGTCTATCCAAATGGTTATCAAGGTTTAAGCAATATTCATCTTGAAATTCAAGATGGTGAATTTGTCGGAATTATTGGCACTTCAGGTGCAGGGAAATCAACATTGGTCAGGACAATCAATGGTCTAAATGATATCACATCTGGTAAACTCGTCGTGAATGGAATTGATGTGGCAAAGCTTAGAGGAAAAGAATTACGTAAGTTCCGTCGGAAAGTCGGAATGATCTTTCAGTCCTATAATCTAGTGCCACGTATTACAGTTTTACGTAACGTTTTGACAGCTCGGGTACCAGACATGTCTTTCTTTAAAGTGCTTTTTGGGCTTTTCTCAAAAGAAGATAAAATAAAAGCCTTAGAAGCTCTGGATCGTATGGGAATTTTAGACAAGGCCTACACACGAGCTGACCAATTATCTGGCGGACAGCAACAGCGGGTGTCATTAGCAAGAGCGCTTGCTCAAGACTCTGATATCTTGCTTGCCGATGAGCCAGTATCAGCTCTTGACCCTGTCACAGCCAAAGAAGTCATGGATGACTTGAAACGTATCAATGAAGAGCTTGGTAAGACTGTACTCATCAACATTCATCATGTTGAGTTAGCCCTTCAATATGCCAAGCGAATCATTGCCATCAAAAAGGGCAAGATTGTATATGACGGACCTTCTGCCAGCGTCACGCAGGAAATTCTTGACGAAGTTTATCGCAAGGAAAATGAGACAGGCGAGGCCTTATAATGATGGCTAAAACTTATACCTTATCTAATGGAAAAGTTGTCAAAGAAAAACATTCTCTCATTTGGCTCTATTGGCTGATTGCGCTTGCTTTGATTTTGACTTCTATCTATCTGACCCAGTTCGACTTTGGAGGCTTGATTAAGCGGGGCTGGTCTTTCTTTATCATGATTGCGAGTATGTTTCCCCCCAATTGGAAATATTTTTCTCATATTGCTGGGCCATTACTTGATACGATAAAGATGAGCTTTCTTGGTTCGTTTGCAGGAGCTGTCCTTGCCATTCCTTTTGCCGTTTTGGCGGCGCACAATATCGTGAAAAGTCGCCTTATCAACTCACTTGTTCGCATCCTTTTGACACTTACCCGCACTTTTCCAACTTTGGTCATTGCTTTAGTTGCAACTCATGTATTTGGTCTAGGCACTTTTGCAGGTTTCGTTGCAATCTTTATCTTTACTTTCTCTTTTGTTGGAAAGCAGATGTTTGAAAATATCGAGACGGTGGATATGGGGGCTTTTGAAGCAACAGAAGCATTAGGCGTTGGGCGCTTCAAAGCCTTTGTAACTGCAATCGCACCACAAGTTGCTCCCTCTTATCTTTCGACCTCTCTGTATGCTTTTGAAGGTAATGTCCGTTACTCAACAATCCTAGGCTATGTCGGAGCAGGCGGCATCGGAACGATACTCAACGATCGCATGGGCTTTCTGATGTACAAAGATGTTGGCATGATCTTGCTTGCCATTCTTATCACAGTTATCATCATCGAATTGACGAGTACATTGATTCGTGCAAAATTAGCTTAATTAAAGAAAGGAAAGAATGACGACAAATAAAAAAATTCTTGACTTTTATGAAAAACGTCCCCGCCGATTATCTTATATTATAATCATCGTGCTGCTTATTTTGGGACTTTTATGGTGGTCGAGTTCATCACTTAATAGCTTAAAGATGACAAGTCAAGGAAGCCAAATGGCTGTAGCTGTATTGAATGGACTTATCCATCCAGATACCCAACTCTTGTTTGATCTGACAAGCTCAGGTGTCCCCTATCTACTTTTACAAACTATCGCAATCGCGATTCTTGGTACAATCGTCGGTGCTATCATTGCTGTTCCTCTTTCGTTTCTATCAGCTACAAATATGATGCCAAGACCAGTAGCTTATCTTTTCCGCTTGCTCATCATGGCTATTCGGACAGTTCCCTCATTTGTTTACGCCCTGTTTTTTGTCGGAATTGTGGGAATGTCAGCCTCCGCTGGTGTCATGGCCTTGGGTCTTGAATCTATCGGTATGATTGCCAAACTCTTTATCGAGTCTATCGAGGATTTAGATCAAGGTGTCATTGAAACAATGGACGCTGCTGGCGCAACGCTATTCCAAAGAATCCGCTTCGGAGTTCTCCCACAGCTCATGCCTGACTTACTTTCTAATCTACTTTATCGTCTGGATATGAACCTTCGTGATGCTGCAATCCTTGGACTCGTCGGAGCTGGAGGCATTGGTGCACCCCTTATATTCGCAATGAACGGTCAGATGTGGTCAAAAGTTGGTTCAATCTTGATTGCCTTATTTGTCCTTATTATCATTGTGGAAATGATTTCGTCTCAGATTCGAAAAATACTCATGAGAGCATAAGCGAACCAGTGAACTGTGAATTTAGAAAGTTAGAAAGATAGGAGAAACTATCATATGATCGATTTAATCAATCTCAACAAGAAGTTTGACAATGGCTTCACAGCGCTTGAATCTATTAACTTTACCATCGAAAAAGGGGATTTAGTTTGCCTACTTGGTCCATCTGGTTGTGGTAAGTCAACGATTTTGAACCTGATTGCAGGGCTTTTGACACCGACTGCTGGAGATATCCAGTTTAACGGAAAATCTGTTGTGGCGACAGCTCCAAAAGAGCGTAATATTGGATTTGTCTTCCAAAATTATGCCCTCTACCCTCATATGACAGTGCTTGAAAATGTTATGTTTCCTTTGACTGTCGGTAAAAACAAACTGGATAAGTCCTCAGCCAAAGCGATTGCTGAAGAATATATGAAACTTACAAATATTGAAGAACTGTCAAGCAAGAAACCTGAAACTCTGTCAGGCGGGCAACAGCAACGTGTAGCAATCACACGCGCCTTGGTTCAGAAGCCTGATATTCTCTTACTTGACGAACCCTTATCAAACTTAGATGCGCGCCTTCGATTGCGAATTCGCGAGGAGATTCGGAGACTCGTCAAAGAAGTCGGTATCACAGCCATTTTTGTCACGCATGATCAGGAAGAAGCTCTCTCAATTTCAGACAAAATCATCTTGATGAATGAAGGTGTCGTACAGCAATATGCCCTGCCCGAAGAACTTTATCTAGAACCTGCAAATCTATTTGTAGCGAATTTTATCGGCTCGCCAATTATCAATACAATGAAAGTAGAAGTAAGTAATTCTCGGATGAATTTTGGAGACTTTACTGTTCCCTTGTCAGTGCTACTCGAATCCCGCAAAAAGACTGAAATCCAAGATGGCAGCTATACTTTTGCCATTCGTCCTGAAGATGTCAAACCAGAACTTTCAGGCGGTCTGATTGATGAGATGATGGTAGGAGAAAGTGAAATCATCGGCCGTGACTGTATTCTAAGATTTGAGAAAAATGGTCTCGTGATTAAGTCCATCGTAAGTGTTGAGCAGGCTATTAAAAACGAGTTGCGTCAGCTTAGCTTTAACTTCAATAAAGCCTTTCTGTTTGATGAGTCTGGAAAGCGGGTTTATTGATGATGTTTAAGATAAAACGTTACAATCCTGAAAATCAGATAAATGCTTGGCTCTTTTTAGCCCCAGCCCTGATTTTAATTTTGATATTCAGTATCTATCCATTATTTCGCTCATTCTACCTGAGCTTTCATTCTGGATTTATACTCAATCAGCACTTTTCAGGCATTGACAATTATGTAAAAATTTTCAATGACCCAATTTTCATTAAGTCTTTACTTAACACAGCTCTTTTTGCTATCGTCGTAGTCCCAATAGCCTTAGTCATCTCACTCTTTATTAGTTGGGCAATCTTTGAAAAGGTAAAATTTAAAGCATTTTTTGAGACAATCTTCTTCATGCCATATGTAACGTCCGTGATTGCCATTGGTATGGTCTTTCAATATTTTTTCAATAAGAATTTTGGTGTTATCAACTTTGTATTGGCCCTAATTGGTATTCCAAACGTCAATTGGTTAGATAATCCAAGCATGTCAATGCCAACGTTGATTATTTTTGGAGTTTGGTCGTCTCTTGCCTTTAATATCATCATCTTGCTATCAGGTTTCAGAAACATTAACCCTGAATACTATACAATTGCGGATATGTTTGGGGCTTCAAAATGGGAACAGTTCCGAAAAATAACTCTGCCCCAACTAATGCCAACGCTCTCATTCTTGCTTACCGTCAACCTGATTTCAGCCTTCAAAGTATACACGGAAGTCTTTGCCCTCTTTGGCGGACAGGCTGGAATCGCCAACTCGGCTGTGACAGCAGTGTTCTACGTCTATAATAAATTTTATAATCTTGGACAATCTGGCCCCGCGATGGCGGCTTCGGTTGTACTCTTTGCTATCATCATTCTTATGACGATTTTACAGCGGACACTTATTAGCAGAAGAAGTAGAGGGGGAAAGTAATATATGAAAACTAAAATTTCAACGCTTATAGTCTATATCGTTCTGATTATTTTCAGTATCGTCACACTTTTTCCCTTTGTTTATATGATCCTGACAGGCCTGATGACACATCAAGAACTGTCTCATATTCCACCAACGATTATTCCTGAAAAACTACAATGGCATAACTATCTACAAGTATTTAAACAGGTACCTTTTCTTAATTATTTTGTAAATACCTTGTTTGTTGCTACAATGACAACTTTCTTAACTCTTATCACGTGTACCTTGGCGGCTTTTGCTTTGACAAGCTTACAATTTAAGTTCAAAAAGTTAGTGTTTGGACTTCTCATTGGACTTTTGATGGTACCTTACGAATCAATTATTTTTACAAACTATAATACAATTTTACAACTTGGCTTAAAGAATACCTATGTGGCCTTAATCATCCCATTCATGACAAGTATTTTCTATATTTATTTCTTAAATAATTATATGAAAGCTATTCCAGATAGCCTCTATAAGGCTGCTAAGGTCGATGGGGCAAGTAACTTAGAGTACATTCGTCGCATTTTAGTCCCTATCATTTCGCCTGCTCTTGTAACGGTTGGTATCTTAAGCTTTATTATGAGCTGGAACTCATTCCTCTGGCCTTTACTTGTGACAGATAATGACAACATGCGCCTTTTAAATAACGGTTTGGCCGCTTTTGCAACTGAGGCTGGTGCACAAACCCAACTTCAAATGGCGGCTGCAACTTTAACCGTTCTCCCAGTTTTAGTCCTGTACTTTGTGTTCAGAAAACAAATCATCAGAGGAGTAGCACGTAATGGCATCAAAGGATAAAATTGACGTAATTTTTCATGCTGGTGTCATGACTATTGGTGGTACTATTGTTGAAGTTGCCTATCATGACGCGCATATCTTTTTCGACTTTGGAACGGAGTTTCGTCCAGAACTTGATCTTTCAGATGAAAGTCTCAAGACCTTACTAGAAAATCGTTTAATTCCTGAGCTAAAAGATATCTATGACTTTCGCTTTGATTATGATTACAAGGGCATGGAGCGCCCAGACTTTCAACATACAGCCGTTTTCTTGAGTCACGCACATTTGGACCATACCCGAATGGCCAATTATCTTGATCCCTCTATTCCAATGTACGCGCTAGAGGCCACAGCAGAAGTAGTCCCAATGCTGAATCAGACCGGAGATTTTCTGATTCCTCAACCATTTGAGGCAGATAAATCTTTCACCCGCGAGATAATTGCTGGCGCCCCTTATAGCAAAATCCAAGTCGGAGAAATTGAAGTAGAACTTGCTCCTGTTGATCATGATGCCTATGGGGCCTGTTGTATGATCATCACAGTAGCTGGTAAAAAGATTGCTTATACTGGAGATTTGCGTCTACATGGCTACGATCCTGACGATACTGTAAAATTTACAGAGCTTGCCAAAGAAGCTGATATGCTCATTATGGAAGGCGTCTCGATTAGCTTCCCTGAACGCGAGACTGGTGAAGTTCTTGCCTATCCAATTCATTCAGAACAAGATCTGATAAACGAATTTTCTCGCTTGCAGCTAGAAAACCCCGAGCGGCAGATTACTTTCAATGGCTATCCAGCCAATGTCAAACGCTTTAGCCAACTGATCAAAAGCTCACCACGGATAGTTGTTCTCACCCAAAACATGGCCCTGTTACTCAAAAAAATCTTTAAGCAAGAAGTAGCTTATTATGTACCAGTTGGGGCTGAGCCCTTAGTAGGGCTTAATTCTAGCCTTGAAATTAGCTACTCTAAATTATTAACCGATAATTCTGAATATCTTTGGCAAGTTGAGTCTGATTTTGAGGCCTTGAAAAAAGGAAGTCTCTATATTCACTCCGACGCCACACCTCTTGGAGATTTTGATCCAGCTTACAAAGTATTTCTTGATTTACTGGAAAAAAATGATATTGAATTCGTTCGACTGGCTTGCTCGGGCCATGCCGTGCCAGATGATTTGAAGAAAATCATCTCACTTATCGAGCCTAAACTTTTGGTTCCAATCCATAGCTTTCATCCAGAACGTCTGGAAAATCCCTATGGTGAAAGAATATTGCCTAAACGTGGGCAAATTATTGAGCTATAAATATTTATAGCCTGTCGCCAACGTGAGCGAGATTGTTCTCGCCATGTAAAATTAGTGTACGCACAAAGCATACGCTCAAAACTCAGGAGGAAAATTCACTATGAATTTAAAAAAAGTTGGAGTTTCATTTTTAGCTGTATCCGCACTTGCTGCGATCGCTTTGGCTGCAAATCGCCCTGTATCTGCCACAGGTATCACGACCTCAGTGACGAAAGATACAAGCATCACCTTTTGGCATGCCATGACGGGTGCACAAGGGACTGAGCTTGAGAAGATGACCCAAGCCTTTGAAGCCAAGTATCCAAAAATTCATGTCACATTGCAAAGCCAGACCTCATATCCAAATCTATCAGCTAAGCTCACGTCAACTATGCAATCTCCCAAAGACTTGCCAACGATTACTCAGGCTTATCCTGGCTGGGTTTATAATGCTTCCCAAAACGGTATGCTCGTCGATCAAGGAACTTATCTCAAAAACAGTAAAATCGGAATCTCTAACAAAGAAGCCATTCAGCCAGCCCTTTTAAAAGGTGCTAAAATTGAGGGCACTCAATATGGAATCCCATTTAACAAGTCAACGGAAGTTCTTTTCTATAATGCAGACATCTTGAAGAAATATAATGTCAAAGTTCCCACGACTATGGATGAGCTGAAAACTGTTGCTCAGACCATTTATGAAAAATCAGGTAAAACAGTCGTAGGTGCTGGATTTGACGCGCTAAATAACTACTATACAACAGCCCTTGTAGATGCTGGAAAGACCTTTAATAGTAAGACAGATTTCACTAGCTCTGCGTCAAGCAAAGCCGTATCTTACTACCTCAATGGAATCAAAGTGGGTTATTTCCGCATCGCAGGCTCTGACAAATATCTGAATGTCCCATTCAATAATCAACAAATTGCACTATATGTCGGCTCATCAGCTTCTGAGAGCTTCATTGCTCAAGATGCAAAGTTCGACTACGAAGTTGCGCCACGTCCATCTAAACATTCTATCCAACAGGGTACAGATATCTATATGTTCTCTCAAGCCACATCTGATCAGCGCACAGCAGCTTACCTTTATGAAAAATTTCTAGCCTCTACAACAGAACAAGTTGAATGGGCAAATGTCACAGGTTATATCCCCGTAACAACGGCTGGTCTAAAAGATAAAGCTTATACAGGTTCAAAAACTTCTAAAGTACCTGGAATTATCAGCAAAGCCACCAAAAATCTTTTCTCAAACCCAGTTGAAACGAATTCTGATGCCGCTTATACACAATTAACTGCTACCATGCAAGAAATCTTAGCTAAGCCAGATGGAAATCTCAACGACATGCTTAAAACTGGCAAAGCTGAATTGAAGAATGCTTGGAACCAATAAGAAAATACTCAAAAATGATAAAATAGCAGTAAATCTGCTTCAATTCCCTCATTAAGTCTGTAATGTCTACAGGTTCAAATAACTAGGAGAAGATATGAAACTCAGAATTTTGGAAAGCTCTGACATGCATGGCTTTATCTTGCCGTCCAACTATAGCTCACGTGAGATGGATCTGCCTTTTGGTATGGCCAAAGCTCATCAGATGATGGAGCATCTGACAGATGAAGCAGAAGCTGCTGGAGATATCGTTTTAAAAATTGAGAACGGTGACATTCTTCAAGGTTCGGCTCTTGCCTACTACCTAGCCAAACAAAAAGCAAATGGCCTCTCTCATCTCACGGCTGTAACAAATTCATTTGCTTATGATGCAGGTTTATTGGGGAACCATGAATTTAACTATGGTCGTGCTTATGTAGAGTCTTATGTCAGTCAGACAGATTATCCTATTCTTTGCGCGAACGTCTTAAATACCTCTGGACAACCGGCCTTTGGACAAGCCTATAAAATTTTTGAAAAAAATGGACTAAAAATTGCTGTACTTGGGCTATTGACACAGTACATTCCGCATTGGGAGCAACCTAGCACAATTCAAGGACTATCTTTCAAATCCATTGTAGAAACTGCCAAAGAATATCTTCCTAAGCTGCGTGAAGAAGTAGACATTGTCGTGGTGGCCTATCATGGGGGATTTGAGCGCGCACTTGATACTGGCGAACCAGAAGAAGCCTTAACAGGTGAAAATGAAGGCTATCAACTCTTAACAGAGTGTGCTGATTTGATTGATGCCTTTGTCACTGGACACCAGCATCGAGAAATCGCACAGCATATCCTCGGTGTACCTGTTGTACAGCCAGGTTATCGGGCTGCAAATGTTGCTGAAATCTGCCTAGAACTTGATGATAACTTGAAAGTCATTTCCTCAACTCCAAAGCTACATTCTGTCAAAGACAGTCATGTATCAGCAGAAGTCATGTCACTTATAAGTCCAGTCAATGAAGAAGTTGAAAATTGGCTAGATACTGCGATGGGAGAAGTATCGGGCGATATGAGAATCCAAGATGCTAATAAGGTCAGGATTCACGAACATCCTTATATCGAATTTATCAATAGGGTTCAGATGGAGTCCTCGGGTGCTAAAATTTCTGGAACAGCTCTATTCAACAATGAAGCCTTAGGGTTCAATAAAATCATTACCATGCGTGATATTTTGACGAACTATATCTATCCAAATACCTTAGCTGTCCTCCGTATTTCTGGTGCAGACTTAAAAAATGCGCTTGAGATAAGCGCCAATCATCTGGCTCTTGACGATCATAGTGGTGAAATTATCTTTAATCCCGCTTTTGTCAATCCTAAGCCGCAATACTATAATTATGATATGTACGAGGGCATTGACTATACAATCAATGTCTCAAATTCTTTTGGAAGCAAGATTACACGATTAAAGTTTGAAGGAAAGCCTGTTCAGCCCGATGATAAACTAGATATTGTCGTCAATCAGTATCGCGCAGTTGGCGGAGGAAATTATCCGATGTTTGAAGCGTCAAAAATTATTTCCGAAATCACGGTTGACATGACCGAACTAATCAGTGAATATCTAAAAAATCATCCTCTTATTGAGGCTTCAGCAAATCATAACTTTATTGTCACAAAATAAAATTCTACAAAAAATGCCTAGAGGTTATCTAGCGCATTTTTTTGTTCTTCATTGATGATATGAGTATAGAGATTTGTCACCTGAGTGCTGGCATGTCCGAGCTGATGAGAGACCAAGACTTCTGAGTTCGTCTTGGCATAAAGCCGAGTACCGAGCGTATGTCTGAGCTTATGCGGCGTTACGCGTACCTTAAAGCCTTGTGAATATTTTGCAACCATCTTTTCAACTGAAGAATTATCGATACGAGAAGACAATCCTTTATATACTGACAAGAAGAGGGCTGTTTCTTTTTTATCTGGCTGATAACGTCGTTCACGGATTTCGAGATAGTCTTCCAGATAAGGCTTAGCAAACTTAGCGATTGGGACAGCGTCTCGCTTCCCACCTTTTCGTGTCACTTCAACCACCATAGTATTGAGATTCAAGTCACGCAGATTTACTCCGACTGCCTCAGATAGACGTACACCAGAAGCTAACATGAGTGCAATCAGAGCCAAGTCACGCTCTTTGTTCTTTTCAAAGCTGGATTTTGCCCGATTAGACAAAGATTTCACATATTCACAAGAAATATAGTCTAAAAAGCCTTGTGTCTCACCTCCTAAAAAGAGCTTGGATTTGATATTCTCTGCACGTGAGGCCAAAGTTTCCTGTTTTTTCGAGGTTTTTACCTTTTTCATGACATTCCGATAAAAATAAGGCTCACCATCAGGTCCCTCGACCTCCTCAGTAAGGTATTTGTAAAGACTAGAAAGAGCCGAAATCGTCCGATTGATTGTCGCTTGCGAAACACCAAAACTGTTAGAATCAGTATTCAGCAAAGGACGCTCACGCAAATACAAAATAAAGGCTTCCAAATCCTTTTTTGAGAGATTCTCAAGAATTTTAAGATCAATCGTATCTGTAACACCAGAATCTAACAACCAACTAAAAAATCTTTCATATTCCTTTAGATATTCATATAGAGTATTGAGCGAGTAAGGCACAGACAGCTTTGATTGGTAATACTCTAAAACAAAGTCCGGCATTTTTTCTTTAAGACGATCTATGTTTTGAATTAATAACTCACGTTTCATATAAAGAAGTGTATCACATTGATATATATTTGTCAAGAAAATTATAGTTTTTCGGAAAGATGTTATATATGTATTTCCGAAATAGTGTACCGCACCATAAAAGGGTTCACACGCGAACCCTTCCCATTTGAACTTTTGCATAAATCATAAATATTGATATAATATTCCTATTGCAACTATTCCCCTAAGATTAATTTTCATAGAAAAAGTTTTGCGTAATCACTCTGTGTAGCAAGTAAATCTATTACGTTCACGATTTTATTTTCATTATCAATATGATACAAAACTAAATATTTGCCATCAACGATTGGAATTCCAATCGTCTTGTAACCATGTACTATCTTTGTGCCTATTTTTTCATCTGCATCAAATCCTCGTTCAGGAAAAAGAGATAATTGCTTAATTTCTGACAATATTCTTTCTTTCCTTTTTTCAGCAGAATCAGATGAAAGCAAAACATTACTAATATAATTTTCAATATTTCTAATTTGCTCAAAAACAGAAATCTGAACTGTGATTTCGTAGTTATCCAAGCCGCTTCTCCAATTCTTCAAAGCTTATAGTTTCTGATTCCATATTCTTTTTAACTCTCTCTTGGAGCTTTGCAACAAGGATTTCACGTTCTTGCTCCTCGTCTGTCAGAAATGGTAACTTCTTATTTGTCGCAACAAATTGAAGGAAATAGTTTAAAGCGGATGTTCCATCCATTTCTTTTTCTGCAAATACTTTCTGAGCTTCAAGCCACACAGCTCCATTAGTTTTGAAATTGACTTGCTTATCTTTTTGTAGTGCTGTCATAAGATCTCCTTTGCGAACTATCTTTATAACTATATATTAGCATCTACATGACTATATGTCAATATATATGATTGTTAATCCTCATAAAACATAACATCGTTGTTCCAGCTGCTGAACTTATCGTCTATGAATTACAATTTGTCTTTTGACGAGCCATAAACACTAACAACTAAGAACTAGCTAGAAATCCATTATGAAAAAGGACTGCATCTGCTGTCCTTCTTCATCCTAAATAATTAAATTTTACTGAAATCTATCTCAATTATTCTTCGCCAATAATCCGAACCTCAGGTTCTAGAGTCACTCCTGAATTTTCTTTGACTTTTTCAATAACGTACATAATTAAATTTTCGTAATCTTTGGCGGTTCCATGATCGACATTAACCATAAAACCTGCATGTTTTTTAGAAACTTCAATACCGCCAATACGTTTTCCTACACAGCCAGCTTCTTGAATTAAACGACCAGCAAAATGTCCCTCAGGTCGCTTAAAGACTGATCCACAGCTTGGATATTCAAGTGGTTGCTTACTTGCGCGTTGGGCATTCAAATCATCCATACGCGCTTGAATTGATTCACGATCGCCAAGTTCAAGACGAAATGTTGCAGACAGAACAATCCAACCTTCTTCTTTTATAATGGAAGTTCGATAAGCAAAATTAAGCTCTACATTCTTGAGAACAGAAATCTCACCTGTTTGCGGATTCATTACAGTTGCTGTTGAGAGTACATCCTTAATCTCACCTCCATAGGCACCAGCATTCATAAAGACAGCTCCCCCAACACTACCAGGAATCCCACAGGCAAACTCAAAGCCTGTTAAGCTCTGCTCTTGAGCATATTGCGTTAGCCCTTTGAGCTTAGCCCCAGCCTCTGCAGCGATTTCAAAGCTTGTCCCATTTTGCTCTGAGCCAACCGTTAATCCCTTAACTGCTATATTATCTAAATGATCTAACAGAACCACAAGACCTCGAATACCACCGTCACGAACTATCAGATTACTGGCATTTCCAAGCACAGTAAGACTTGTTTCAAAGGCATGAGCCAGCCTCACAATCTCAGCAAGCTCATCAATAGAGCGAGGGAAAACTAAAATGTCAGCTGGTCCCCCTACTCGTGTGTAAGTATAATTTGATAAAGCTTCATCAAACTTAACATCAAAATTTTTGAGATTTTCTTTGTCCAACATTTCTATATTTTACCATTTTCCAAACTTTGAAACCACTATACAAGATAGCTTATTGGCATCGCAATGAAAAAACGCACTATTTGTGCGTTTTTTAACTTACTTCTTAACTCATTACTTTACTAAGCCAAGATTTTCAAGCTCAGAATCAATTGTAGATAATACCTTTTGCAGATGTTCGGTATTATTTACAAAGTCAATTTCATCGCCATTAATCCGAATTTTAGGTGAGGCATTATATTTTTCATACCAATCAGGATATTCACCGTGGACTTGATGATAATAAGCCTTCAACTCTGGTTGATCGTCAATCTGTTCAAAATCACGACCACGTAAACTAATACGAGAGAGCATAGTGTCAAAGCTAACGTCAATATAAACAAGCAAGTCAGGACGCTTCTTAGGCATACCTTCCAACTCTTCCATCATATTATTTAATAGCTCTTTATAAATATCGAGTTCTGTTTTTGAAACATTACCATTCTTATAATTCAATGTCAAAAAAAGTTCGTCTTCAAAAATTGAACGATCCAGAATATTATTATCAGCCTTGTAAGCTGATTTGATAGATTCAAAGCGCTTATTTAAAAAATAAATTTGCAACAAAAAAGCATACTTTTTAGGATCTTTATAATACAAATCTAAAACTGGATTATTATCTACTGATTCATAGAAAACCTCTGTGCCTAAATGATCTCCCAAAGCCTTTGCAAGACTTGATTTTCCTGCACCAATTGTGCCTGCTAAAACTATCAATATAATACTGCCTCTTCCTATTTGAATTGAGCCTGTCCTCAATTTTATTCTTCCGTTTTATGTGATTACAACACGCGTAATTATCTTAAATCTTGTCCTAAAGGTACAAAAACCACTTATAAAGTATATCATAAATCACTCCTATCTTGTAGATAAAAATTGTAAAAGAATACACCGGCTAGATATAGAAAAATACTTTATATCACACAACTAAAAGTAAAATATTTGCGAATACGCATATTTATTAAACTAGTACCAAAGCTCAGCAATAGATTTGTTATACTTATGGTATGAATAATAAACAAATCGGTGAGACTTTCAAGAAACTCCGTAGATCTAAGGGAATTTCTCAGATAGATATTGTTAGCCATGATTTCTCTCAATCTGCTCTTTCACGATTTGAGAAAGGAGAGAATTCAATTTCTGTTGTAAAATTTCTAACAATCTTAGAAAACTCAGGGATAATGCAGGATGAATTCTATCAGCACTTACAACTTAATATCCATTCAAAAAATCCACTTTTTACACCTGATTTAGTTATTGCCTACAATCTGAATGACTCAAAACTCATGTTGGATATTATTCGAGAGCAAGAAATCCATTTTAGAAACACTCGTAACCCGATAGATCGACTTGCTTTAGTCTATTCAAAAACTATCTACGAATTTTTAACAAAAAATAAAATTCTGACCTCAATTGATACAAACTATGCCTTTGAATATCTTATGTCTTTAAAGGGATGGAGCCGAGTTGAAATCCGACTTGCGTCAGCTTTCTTAAATATATTCAATGATGAGCAATTGACTGCCCTCCTAAAAGTTATTAATAAAAAGACTAGAAAATTTTTAGATGATATGCTAACAAAGCAAAAATATTATCAACTTCTAGGAAATCTTTTAGATTGCTTACTCATGAGAAAACGATATAAAGATGCGCTTACTATCGTCAACAGTATAAATTTCGATCATATCCCAGATGACATGACAATGGAAAAAATTTATTTCAATTTTAACCAGCAACACACATTATTTTGCAATGGAAACTCCAAGGCCTTAGATAAAATGAAGGCCATTCGCAAAAGCTGCGAAATTTTAGGACTTGATACTGTCTTACGACCATTGGACATCGAGATTGATCGTTGTGAAACTATCTTAAATAAAGGAAAATTTTATCCATATTAAAAAAACTCAGTTCATTAACTGAGTTTTTTCTACTGGGCTACTGGGATAGAAGGATTCGAACCTTCGCATATCGGAGTCAGAGACCGATGCCTTACCTCTTGGCTATATCCCATTATCAATCTGTTGCTTCTTTTTTGAACCAACAGACAATATTATATCATTGTTAAAAGTATTTTTCAAGAATTTGCCATGCTTCTTCACGCCCATATTTAGTTTCTGATGAAAAAATAACAAAATCATCCGTACTATCAAATTGAAGCGTCTTTTTTATGAGAGCTTCATTGGCTGACCAGCGATTACGGGTAACCTTGTCGCATTTAGTAGCGATTACAATTACAGGTAATTTATAATATTTTAGGAATCGATACATCGTAATATCATCTTCAGTTGGCTTATGACGAAAATCAACTAGACTTACAACAGCCTGAAGATTCTCTCGGCCTGTCAAATAATCCTCAATCATTGCTCCCCAACGCTCACGCTCTTTCTTTGACACCCGAGCATAACCATAACCAGGAACGTCTACGAAATGTACACTGTCATCAATATTATAGAAATTCAGTAGCTGAGTTTTACCTGGGGTACTAGAGGTACGGGCAAAATTCTTCCGATTCAGCAAAGTATTAATAAAGCTCGACTTGCCTACGTTTGAGCGACCAGCCAAAGCGATTTCTGGCATGCCACTGACTGGCCATTGCTTCTCTGAAGCAGCCGAAATTGTTAACGATAAGTTATTTAGATTCATCTTTTTTAGGCCGTTTTCTTTTTCTTATACATCTTTGGCTTATCACTTCCTTCGACAGCTGCCTTAGTGATAACTACACGATGAATATCTTTCATGCTCGGAACATCAAACATCACGTCCATCATTGTTTCCTCAATAATCGCACGTAAGCCACGCGCCCCCGTCTTTCGATCCAAAGCTTTTTTAGCAATAGCACGAAGCGCTTCTTCTTCAAACTCGAGCTCAACATCATCATAACGCATCAATTGTTTATACTGCTTGACAAGTGAATTCTTTGGCTCTGTCAAAATATGAATCAAGTCATTTTCAGTCAACGTCTCAAGGGCTGCAACAACTGGCATACGTCCAATAAACTCAGGAATCAATCCAAATTTTTGGATGTCTTCTGCAATAATTTCTTGCATGTAAGACTCACCATCAGTCAAAGCCTTATTATTCGCACCAAAACCAATAATTTTTTCACCTAAGCGTTGTTTGACAATTTCTTCAATACCATCAAATGCTCCACCAGCAATGAAAAGAATGTTCTTAGTATCAATCTGAATCATCTCTTGGTTCGGATGCTTCCGTCCGCCTTGAGGTGGAACACTGGCAATTGTTCCTTCAATAATTTTCAAAAGTGCCTGCTGTACACCTTCACCAGAGACATCGCGCGTGATACTGACATTCTCAGATTTCTTAGCAATTTTGTCGATTTCATCTATATAGATAATTCCACGTTCAGCACGCTTGATATTAAAATCAGCCGCTTGGAGTAACTTTAAGAGGATATTTTCTACATCTTCACCGACATAGCCAGCTTCAGTCAAACTCGTCGCATCTGCAATCGCAAAGGGAACATTTAGAGACTTAGCCAAAGTTTGAGCCAGATAAGTCTTTCCAGATCCAGTTGAGCCAATCATCAGAATATTAGATTTTTGCAACTCAATGCCGTTGTCAACTCCAGATAAGCTAAAATTAATACGTTTATAATGATTATAAACTGCCACTGACAAAGCACGTTTTGCACGCTCTTGGCCAATAACATAGTTATTAAGCATCTCTAAAATTTCTTTTGGCTTTTTGACTTCTATGAGCCCTTCTTCAATCTCATCGTCTCTATTAGGCATTTCCTGTTCAAGAATATGTTTGGAAAGCTCGATACATTCATTACAGATAAAGGCATCATGCCCTGCGACTAACTTGACTTCATCAGATGATTTGCCACAAAAAGAGCAATATAATTTTTCGTTGTTCATTTATTTAATATTTCCTAATTACTATTTGATTTTTTAAAATAGTGTTCCAAAAAATGCGTGAATTGAGTTCACAAGATTCGTAAAGGCATTTAAGAGAAAAAAGATAGCCAAGCCCCAACGCCGCTTGCGAATACATTCAATCATCAAGATAACACAGATAAAGCCTAGCAAAACTGTGAAAAGACCAAAAATATTTTTATACATTCATAACCTCTGATACTTCCTCTTACAACTGGAAGTTTAATCTACATGTGACTTAATTACTTAATCTTTGATAAGTAAAAATCTCAAAATCATAAGGATTTTTTTCATCAGCATGAAATAAACTCGAATCTACTAGAGAAAACTTATCAAAGTCAAAGTCCACTGGAAACCAAGTATCTCCTTTAAACTCTCCATCAACAATTGTCCTAACAAGACCATCAAGTTTATCTTCAAAAAGTCGAAAAATTTCAGCTCCACCCGTAATAAAAAGCGACTTATCTTGCTGTTTATACCAACTAAGTACCTCAGCTTTATCATGCAGAATAACTACATTTTCAGCCTGATAATCTCTATCACGAGTTAAAACAATGTTCACACGTCCAGGTAAAGCACGCTTTCCCATGCTTTCAAAAGTTTTACGCCCTGAAAGAATCGCCTGTCCCATCGTACTTTCCTTAAAATGTTTAAGTTCGGCTGGTAAATGCCAAGGAAGTTTATTATTTGAACCAATCAAGCCCTTCCTATCTTCAGCCCAGATCCCTATGATTTTTTTCATCTTCATATTATAACACAAAGCTTCTCTCCCTGTTACCATACGCAGGCATAAACCTCTACTAAGCTCGCTCAGGCAACATAGCTATTTCTCAGTAACGACGAGATAGCCACCTATTACCATAAATAGAAGGGCAAGGGTAAAACTCATCGTTAAAGCTTGACCGAATAATAACCAACTTAAAAACAAGCCAATAAAAGGTGCAATTGCAAAATAGGCCCCTGTTCGAATCGCACCGATATGTCGTTGAGCATAAACATAAAAGTAAAGACTTAAGCCATAAGAAACAAATCCTAAGACTAGACCTGATAGAATTTCAAGGCTTTGTACTTCAATTTTTTCTGTCATCAATGCAATCAGAAAAGCAAAAAGAGCGGTTGCCAGTGACTTGACAACTACCACTTGAACAGGATTTTTTGTTGATAAAGCAGCGGTTGTATTATTTTCTGCTCCCCAACAGATACAAGCTAGTAGTACATAAAACGCACCTAGGGACAATTCGAAGTGATTGCTTTCATTGATAGACAAGAGCACGCTTGAAGCAAAAATGAAAAGAATAGCCCAGAAAACTCTTCTCCCTAATATTTCCTTGAATAATAAACGTGCAATCAGAGTTGTTGCGACAATTTCAAAATTCGACAGCAGGGAAACAGTAGCTGCCGAGGTCATATGAATCCCCATAAGCAAAAAAGCCGAGGCTGCAAGGTTGAGAATAATCATCCAGATAACAGTTGGAAAGTCCTTTTTAGTAATTCTATCTTCTTCTATTTCTTTTACTTCTTTAAAAATCATCCCTGATTTTTTAGTTTGAAAAACTAAAAAAACTAGCATTCCTAGCCCAGCCCCAGTATAAAGAAGAGCTGTCATCTCGAAAGTTGGAATATGCATTAATAAAATCTTTGACAGAGGAAAGCTAATCCCATAAGTAAAAGCAGATAATATAGCATAAATAAAAGCAATTTGACGTGTATTTTTCGTTTTTATTTTCATGGATATAGAATATTGTACTATAAAGTCTCAGATAAAAAACTAGCAAAAATCCGCTTTAAGCGGATTTTTGTTTATTATTTAATTACATAACCTGTTTTGAGTTTCAAGATTTGACGGGCAATAACCAAATCTTTTTCAGAAGCAAAGCTGATTGTAAACTGATCTTCAGCATCTGAAATTTCAATATTTTTTAGCTTGAACTTTTTCAAAATCGTCAAGATTGAAATCAGACTATCTTTACCTTTATTCACTTCAATTGAAATCTGTGTGCTTGCTTCAACTTTCGGAACTACAATTTCTTGAGATTTAAAGGCTTCAGGCTTCAAAAAGAGAGCTTTAGTGAAAGGATTTACTTGAACTATCTCAAGTTCGCTACTATTTGCTAGGAAGTCATTAAATTCTGTCGAATGTGCAATTTCAAATTCATCAAAAGCTTCAAGGAAAAGTTCTGGAATCTGGCTGAAATCTGTGAAGCTTGAAAGCTCTGTTGCTTCTCCGTTCTCTGACTCTGGCAAAGTATAGATAATTGGGTTTGTCTTCAAGAAACTAATCACCGTTGTATCTGAATAATTTCCAAGCATTTCTTTACTTGCTGCCGTATCATAAATCAAAAATTGAGCTTCTGACAACTCAGCCGCCATCTCATCATTTCTTGTAATCGTTGCAAACTCATCACTTTCTTGGATTTCAACATAATCAGTCGTATCTACCAAGAGGTAAGGCCTTTGACTAGAACTTTCAATCGCCATATAGAAACTATTCGCTCCAGCTATTGAATATTCCAGAACTGCGCTGATTACTTTTTGTGAAACTTTTGATACTGCTTCAAATTTTGCCATTTTTTCACCTTTTCTTGTTTGCTCAGTACTAACCCGACTCACTTCTTTGTTTTTCTCCGCCTCTTCAAGTTCAGATATTATTTCGGAAACTTCTGTTGACGAACTTATAGCTTCGCTTTCTGAATCTAAGTCATCCTTAATGCCTTCTTCATTATCATTCAGCGTAAAAATCTTTGTCTCGTCTCCAAAGCGTTCAGACTCAAATGTCTCTTCTTCTACTACTGGTTCTGACGTGACTTCAAACTCAAGAGGAACAGTTGCAACTTGTGAGCTAACAGCTTTATCATCTACCTGCGTCTCTTTCTTATCAAGCATCTCTTCACGTGTGATAATAAAATTATCACTTGAAGGATTAAGTACAAGGTAAAGGATATAAGACATTTCTTCTAATAGATCACGAATATCTCCAGCCGAAACCTCAACATACTCTTCAAGATTCTCATCAGTAACTTCTTTCGAGTCTGTATAAACCTGCAAGAAATTCTGCTTTTGATCATTTGAATAGACGACAATGCCATCTTTTTCGCTCAACAAAATAACCTTGTTTTTTTCAAGCCAATGAATCAAGTCAGTTGTAGTTTCGATTTTTAAAGCATCGAATCTTGCTTTATTTATTTTTCGGCTATGATTTCCTTGATAGTCGTCGCCATCTTTAAAAAAATCAAATAATCCCATAAGAGTTTTTTTCCCTTCTTTAATTAGACTAATTATGCTCTATTTTAGTATTTTTGTCAACAGTCAAAATCCGTGAAACTCGGCTTCCTGTAAATACTCATGAACTTTCCTTGAAAGCTCAAACTTTATTTATTTATTTTGAGAGCTTAGCCAGAAAATCTTCAAGAGTCAGGTTTTGTGCGGTCATATATTTAGCTGTTGCTTCTCCAACATAGCGGAAATGCCAATCTTCATAGTCTATACCTGTCGAAGCTGTCCCCCAGCTTGGAAAACGAAGCACAAAGCCGTAATCAGGCGCAATTTTGGCAATGGCAGCGGCAGTCGCTGTATCTTCAGCATTGAGTTCGTCTGCCGTACTCATGTCCATGGCCAAGCCTGTTTCATGCTCAGAAGCTTGAGGCGGTTGCGAGGTCTTCATAACCTCCGCTGTTGCCTCGGCCTCCGTCCAGCCAGGATTGGCTGCTAGGGTCTGCTGAACATATCCGTTAAATAAACTCGTCTGATAGGCTACGGAGCGATAGCCCGAAATCAGATGTACTCTAGAGTCAATCTGCTGCGCTGCTGCGAGAAAGTCCTGAACGTTCTGGACAATTCTTGTATCCATTTGAATATTATCAATCGTCGTAAGACTTGGATTCATCTCAGGCTTTTTATTTTTCAAATTAACGAGAACAAGCTGCCAGTCAGATTTTGAGCCTGTCTCAAGCGGAGATTGGTTAGATGATGAGCTACTGCTGCCTGATGAAGTCTGCTTGCTAGTGCTTGAAACTTTACTCGAGCTGCTCGAACTTGTTGATAATGATGACGATGTGGAAGCTGTCTTAGAGTTTTTTGACAGAAAAACTTTTTGAATTCCAAAGATGAGACTGACAAGGAGCAAAAAGAGTACTGTCACAAAAGTGATCGTGCGCCCTTTCCTTATTCTTCGTTTTTTTGTTCTTTTTCTTTGCATAAATAGATTTCTAATTAGTATAAGGAAGACCAGTCAATATTTGGATCATTCACCGCGTCATCCCCCTTGACTGTCCCAAAGCTACGTATTTTGATATAGCCTGTGCTGGAATTATAGTTTGTTGAATCGTTAAGTAAGCTCTTTGCCTGACCTGAGTCAATGATAATCTGCCGTCCAGTCCAGTGGAAATTTTGATAACCATCTCCGTCTGTACTGCCATTTGATGAAGCCGACGAGTACATGTTCCAATATTGCGTTTCAGAGAAGTTCACGTTGAAGACCAACTCATTATTTGAAATATCGACTAGGGAAATATCCGCATCCTGATTATATTTGTAATAATAACCATCAAATTCATATAGGTTATTGGCTTTTATCTGTTCATAGCTCGCTGAGTTATAGGCATCATTTTGAGCTTTTATCTTGGCAAAATGATTGCCGATAAAGTCAGTATACTGTGGCGTTGAAGTCCCATTTTCTAAGTAGTCTATCAGTTTAGAGTTTTGGGTGACTCCAGCTTCAGCTTTATAATATTGACTTAAAAAATTATTAACAATCGTCTTGTAATCTGAGATATTGCCAGAGTAGATGGTAAAGTCCATTGTAATATCTGGTTGCCCTTCTGTCAACTTGACATGATTTGACTCTAACGTTTTGGAGGGGAAAGGTTTCTTGAGATAGATTTCCATACCACTACTGTAAGCCATCTCGGGTAAACGTAGGAGGCCATTTTCAAGCTGACCAACCTTCTTACCATCTACCCAAACCTCAGCATCTGGGAAACTATTACAACGAACAGTCGGCGTCGTAAATTTGAATTCCAGATTCAAGTCCTGAGTGAAATCTGAATGACTAAAGCGAGTCAGATTAACTGTTCGATTGTTAGCCAAAGTTTGCCCATTCAAAACATAGTTACCATCTAAACTGTAGCTACCTGGTGCGTAGACACCAGGCTTTAAGATTGTATTGTCTTCGCTTGTTTTGCCTAAATCTTTCCCCGCAAAATTGACCGTCGTTCCTTTTTTAGCTACATCAATTGTTGGATAGATAAGATTCATTTTGAGTACATAGCGAGGGAAAAATAGAAGTTGATTACCAGATTGCTCAACGTAGACATCTGAATTTGCCTTTTGAGCACTATCATTTTCAACTGTTTGAGAAAGACTGGCTGCATAAGCTGGATTCTTGGCTAAATAGCTCACAAAAGGCTTGAGATTCTTCTCATTTACCTTAAAGTTTGCGTCGTCAACCTTAATCAGCTTTGCAATTTGACTGGCATTATTTGAATCCAGTGCTTCTTTCAAACGAGAAAGTTGATTATCTTTAGAATAATAAATCAAGCCAAAGGCAATTAAGCCGACAATCATAAGAAAAGCAATGACGGAGGAGACAATAATTGGAACTTTTTTATTCTTTTTAGAACTTGAATTTTTACTTTTCTTTGCTTTCTTAGACTTCCGCCCTTTTTTAGAAGTTATTTCGTCAGTTGGCTCGTCAACAGCTAGTATATTTGACTTAGGTACGATATCGGTAAGACTTTGCAGCTCTTCTCCATTTTTATCTGGACTACTCAGCGTTTTTAGACTGAAGTCATTTCGCTTGGCATAGGAATATTCATCAATCTTAGGTAAGCGACCCATTTTTTCAAGAAAGGCTTCTTTCCAAAGTTCTTCTGGGGTTGATTCAATATGTAAATATTCTGTGTCTTGCTGCGCCTCAGCCTCCAAGTCAGCCATAGAGAAGTTTGCTTCCTTTGCTACTAGAAACTCGGTTGGATTAGGCTTGCGTCCGTTGACTTCTTCAAAATAAGCCAACCAACGTTCCTGCAATGACAAAGCGGCAAAATTATTTTCAGGCTGCTCAATAACTTCCGAGTCACTTTCAAGTTTTTCTTGTGTAAGCAAGGGATTCTCTGAGTTTTCAGAACTCTCGTGAACTTCAGAATCTGTAAGTTCTAAAAACTCGGAGGTCGGAACTTCTTCCTCAGCATTCTGAACCAGAAAGCTATTTTGCTTTGCTTCAACAAATTCCTCAGCAGTTGGTTTACGATTATTTTGTGCTTCAAAATGCTTTAGCCATTGTTCTTGGGGACTTTTAGACTCTGGCTCAGTCAAAGTTTCTTCTAATTTAAAGCCATTAGCCTTAGCGCCTGTAAATTCTTCAAGCGTCGGTTTACGACCAAATCTTTGCTCAAAGTTTTCTAACCATTCTTTTTGATTTTCCATATCTTAATATCCTATTTTACTAACAATCCCAACCAGCATGGCGCCAAGGATTAGGCTGAGAATAAAGACAATCACAACGATGACAATTCCATACAAGAGCTTAAACCAAGGATAATTATCAATCTTGCTTCCTTCAACCGCTGTAGTTTCGCGATATACTGCCATTATAAATAAATCACCTCTAACTAAAGCAGCAAAGAATAATAAAGCATAGATAATCAATCCTAAGAAACCTAGCCCTGCAAATGCGCTGAAAACACCTGCGAAATTACTGTATCCTCCCATAAAGGCCGATTGTGTTGTCCCAATAGCAGAATTTAGAGAAAGTTTGCCCAAGATGCAGAAAATAAATACTAAAGCAGAAACTGGCACTGCATAAATACTGGCTTGCATATTCATTTTAAAAATATCAAAGAACTTAAACTTTGTTTTCATCAGCCCATTAGCCAAAGCCCCATAAAGCCAATTCAGAAGAAGAGTCACGCCAGCACCAAAAATCAGGACAATGAAGAAAAATGCCAAACTTCCAAGCAGAGACGCAAAGCCAACAGCCAGAAAAACAACGATAAGCCCAAAGGTAATCCACAGATAACTGTTTGCCATCTCACTTGTCGGAGTAGAGACAGGATATCTCAAGGCCTTTTTAAGCCAAGTCCAATAACCACTGGCTGTTTTTTGGAGTTCAGCTGTATTGATGACAGTTTGGTTGGCAGGAGCGCTTGTTCTATCTTGTACTGCGCCACACTTTGGACAAAACCTTGTATCAACTGTAAGTTCATTTCCACAGTGAATACAAAACTTTTTGACTTTAGCTTCTTCTGCTGACTCTCCTAAAGGCGACAGAGAATCTGTTACTAAAAATTCCGCCTGTTCACTTATTTCTTCTAAGTCTTCCTCTTGAAAATCTCCAGCCGCTAAAGCTTGGGCAACTTCTGCCTCAGATGGCTCATATCCGTTGATAAGTTGGAAATATTCTAACCATTCTTCTTTTTTCATATCTTTTCTCCTTCTGACTTGCTGAGCAAGTTTTTAATTTTTTTATATTTTAATATTATGAGATAATTTGGAATTTAGCTAGGGCTTTTTAAATAATAAAGCCCTCCATAAATACCTAAGTAGGTAAATTGAGGTAAATAGGCTCCACCAACTCCACCTAATGGCGCAAAAGTTGTGATTCTTATTTTATTTACGTCACTTTGTAACCAGCCCCCAGAAAGTGGAACCCTAATATGAGAATTGTCCGTTCCAGTGAAATATTCACCCTCGTTAGGAATTTTCACGCCTTTCGGCCAGACGTATAAATCTTTGTAACCAAAGCTATTTCCACCAGATAAGGCAAAGTGTAAGGATCCGTCTACTTGTCCCTGATATGTCATGCTGATTCCAGATCCAGAGATTGCTCCACCATTTAAGCCTAATTCTGACGATTTCCAAGATATTTGATTATTTTTAATTGTGAGAGTTCTATTACCTGCTTCTTTTGCATAAGAACCTGTCTGCAAATAGTTTTTCCAGCCCTCTGGAATTATTTTATTACCATCTTTATCATAAACTGTACCGTCGTCACTATTAGTTGTTATATTCCACGATCCTTGAATATTAGATAAGTCCCCTTGTTTGAACTGATTAGATGTAATGCTTTCGGGAGATGATGTATCTTCGCGATAGTAAGCCCCGTTTTCCTCTGTCCATTGTCCAGCTCCAGTCCCTATAAATATTCTTTCTTTGGATGAATCAGACGCATCAGAGCCATTATCCTGAAAAGCGTTACTAGGAAGTGAGATATTTTTAGGGACGAACCAGAAACCTCCATCTCCTACCCCGCTATAATTATTAGTTAAAAGAATTAAAGGCCCAGAATTCCCTGAATTCCATGGGAGATCTGAAGATTCTCCTCTGGAATAACCTGGAATATGGTAACCTGTTCCTGAGGTAAGATTTTTTCTAGTATTATAAAGTCCAATTTCTCCACCACCATGAAACTGGATTGAATTTTTAGTCACGACTATTGCGTTTCCTGACTTATCTACCCACCTTCCTTGTATACTTGTAAAGTCTCCTTTTGAAATCGCATCAAGATCCATCTCCTTTGTTTTTTCCTGCTGAACTTTACCAGATTTTAAAAGGTTTTGCTGATACAAGACTTTGTTTAAATCAAACTTTACTTTTCCATTCATGAATTTCTGGGAAAGATTGTTCAAAACTGGAGAGTCTATTTCTGCGATGACCTGAAAGTCTAGATTTCCACTACCTGAAAATTCATTCTTTCCGTCAGCTGAGAAACTTCCTTTAGCCTCCGCCTGTCCATTAAATCCAAACTTTCCACCAATTGAGAGAAGCTCATCTTCTGCATTTTCTTTCATAAAAGGGATATTAAATAAAATAGCTGGTCCAATTTTTATCCCCTCAGCTCCAGATATTTTTCCGCTTAGTTCTGCAGAAAGCTCTGGTCTACTTTCATCAAACTTTGCTTGAATGCCTTTTTCAAAGTCACCCGTCACAGAAATATTGGGTGAATAACTATAATCAACTGAAGCCTTAGCTGTTACTTCGGCATTCATGTAAAAAGAAATTGGAATTGAAACAAATGGAATTGGTGTTGCTATATTCTCTAAAATGTCTTCGTCATTATACTTTGCTTTCAATTCTGCTGCTAACTCTGCTGAAATATTCAAAGAATCTGAAACTTTAAAATTACTTTTAGATGGATTCAAGAAATAAAAATCAGCATCTAACTCAAATTTTCCCGTTATCTCGGCTTGTCCTGAAATACTAGCTGATACTGTACTGTTTTTATCGATTGAACCTTTGGAAAGTTCATTTTTTATCGTTGCCTTCACAGTTGAATTACTCTCAGCCGTAAGATTTGCTTTATCCCATGATAAAGTCAAATCCGTAGGTTCTAGTGTTTGAGGAGAAGTTTGATTTTTTAAATTTTTAGTTAATTCTTCTCCAGTAATTTCTCCTGTATGAACAGATAAGCTATCAAGTGCGTCTTCAACATGAAGTGGCTTAATATCAGCCATGTATTTCCCATTTTTGTAGGAAAGACCATGAATCGTGAAAGCAAATCCTTGTCCTTGATATGATGAATCTGGTCCTGCTACTATCTTATCTCCATTTTTTACTTCTAAATTTGAGTTAAAGCTAATTCTGTCGGATTTTGGATCAATTTTATAATGACTTGTTTTATCAATAAAAATAGCTCCTGATTTTACTTTCATTTTTACAGTTTTAGTAAAAGTAGATAATTCTAAACCTGGTGAGATATCCTTCGTAGCCTTAAAACTTCCCTTATCGTCTATTTGAAGAGTGAAGTCTATTTTATTGCCGTTTACTTTATAACTTTTACTAGGATGAACATGAACAACAAACTGACCGTATCCATCTGTTTCGATTGTACTGTCTCCAACTTTTACTTTACCATTTCTGAGAGGTTGCCCTGAAGAGTTTTTTATTAGACCTGATACAGTAACAAGTCGAGAATTTTGATAGGCAAACCAAGCAATCACACTTAAAGCTATAAAAATAAAACTAAAAAGCCACCAAAATTTTCTTTTTCTAGATTTGGAACCATTTTCTTTATTTTTTGGTACTTCTGGTGGCCCTTTATCTGAGTTTTCTTCAACAAAATCCCCAGAAAGCTTAGCTTTCATAAACTCCTCAGGAGTTGGAACTCGCCCATTGATGAACTTAAAATACTCTAACCATTCGTTTTTACTCGCCATATCGTCCACCCCTTTGAAATCGAAACGCTTCCATATGATTTTATGCTTTTTCGCATCTTTTGTCAAAGAATCGCTATTTTGAAGACATAAATTCTATCTATCTATCTTGTTTGACAAGCTCTATTTTGTACGATATACTAACTATATAAGGTACAAAAAAAGGAGAAAATATGACATTAGCAACTAGTCAATCTAATTTTCGAGCAAAAATGAAAGACTATATGGACTACGTCGTGCGCGAGGCACAGCCCGTCTACATCACGCGCGCAGATGATGAGAATGCCGTCGTTTCCAAGCAAGAAATTTATAATAAACTCGTTGATTTCGCTAATAGTCAGCCTGGAAGCGCACTACATGCTAGCCTTGAGGCTGATTTGATCGAAGCTGGAATTATCCACTGGGAGGGCAAATCCTATTCTTCTAGTCAGGAGATGATGGCAGAGTTGACAGGAGAAGAATATGCAGCCCGAAGCTGAGCTTTTCCCTACACCTCAATTTATCAAAGATATACAATATCTTAATCGTCTGGATATCACGATTAAATCTGACATTTCCGCCGCGCTGGATATTTTACTTGAAACGAGGGAACTTCCAGAAGATTTTCAAGATCACGCATTAACTGGTTTACTCGCAACTAATCGAGAATTTCACGTTCGCGACACAGCGGCTGGTTCTCAGCCTAGTGAAATCAATGATGTTTTAGTTATCTATCGTTGGCGTAATAAACGACTTACACTTGTGGCAATTGCTGCAGGAAGCCCTGATAAGTTATTTTCAAATGGAAAAGGTAAGTCCTAAATATTGGGGATTGCTTTTTTTATTCCGTCGCCCTATCCATGCTTGAATTCAATAATTGGTGTGTAATATACTCTAATTATCAATGGTTTTACTTTACGGCAGGAATCTGATTTAAATTTGCCAAAATTTTAACACTGGTAACTGAATCAATACCATTCATGGTTAATAAATATCTAATGATTATACACGTTCCCTTTGGAATTTTAAAATTTTTTATATTTTCATATTTCTTTTTGGCAATACCAGCAAAAAGATCATAAAAATTTGTATCCTCGCTTACTTTGAAAATTTTGACTACATCAAACTTATCTTCCCTCGGATTAGATCCTTTTATTAATCCAGAAATCCCAAAATATGAACCCTCGCCTGCCCCTGTAAATATGCTAGCCCAAAAATGACGTCTGATCCAAGCCCTAGCAAGATTACTACAGTTGTAATAACTAGCCAAATTCGCTTTCGTGACTTTTTATTGGAACTTATGTCACTAATATGCTCTGCTCTAGGAGATTTTACCAGCTCTTCGCCAAAATCGCCATTTTTCTTTGCCGCTAAAAACTCTTCCGGTCTTGGTTTACGTCCGTTGATAGCCTCAAAATATTCTAACTATTCTTGTTTTGTTGTCATATTTTCTCTTTCTAAGGTATTTCTATTTACTTCAGCCATTTGTAATGCTATAATAACTCTATAAACACACAGGAGGTTACAATGGCTGTATCGACAATGAATTTTAAATTGGATGAAAATCTAAAGGCTGAGTTTACTCAGCTCGCAAAGGACTTGGGGCTGACAAGTACGGGTCTCTTGACCCTTTTTGTCAAGAAGGCTGTGGATGAGCAAGGCGTCCCATTCGAAGTCAAACGCACGCAACGCAAATATCATGAGAACTTCTACAAGATGCTGGAGACTGATCGACAGAAAATCAGGGGTCAAATTCCTGACGATGCAGAGCCCTTGACAGACAAGGACTTTGAGCGTTGGGAGGCGCTTTATAAATGATTCTAGTCACTCAAACAAAGATTTTTGACAAGCACATGAGCCAGCTCACGAAGCGCTTTGGAATTTCGAACTCAGAAGCCTTAGAAATTGTCCACGAAATCAGGGAAGTCAAGAAAGTTCTCAGAGAACAAGCCACACTTCCAAAATCTCTCGGTTATCAACTTCATCGGCTGACCGACGCTCCTTGGACTGGTTACATGGAGTTTCACGTCGCTGACAATATTCTCGTCGTTTATGCGGATCTGAGTTCAAAGCAGACCATCCGCTTGATCGGGATCTACACACACGAAATGCTTCGCAGTGGTCTATTAGATTAGGCGCTCGAAGCTTTTTTCTTTCGAAACTATTTCATCCTTAGCCTTCAAATCAAGAACTTAAGAAATTTATGGACTGCAAAGGCCACTTTTTATTTTGCAGAAGAAAATATTTTTGGATTTTACTGATAAGGAAAAGAACTATCTATGCCTTGTTGCTCTGGGTGGTTTATAAAATTTCCAATGTCGTTTAAATCTTTTATCTGATTAGTTTCAAAATAAGGAGCTTCTAGTATCATATCCCCTTCAAATTGAGCTGTTAAGAAAGCGTAGGGATCATGGACTTTCAATGTAGAAGTAAGACTCCCTTTACTTATAAGGGTGTATTCCCCTTGCTTCAAAGTATTGCTAATATAATCAGTTTCAAATTGCTGGGCCGATACTTTATTTTTTATACCTATAGTATCTAAGTAATTTATAACATCATTTTTTGAAATACTATTTGATGTATTACTTACTGAGTTTCTGACATTTCCAGATGATGAAATGGAGGAGCTACTATAGTTGGTTTTTACAGCTTGATTGAATCTATTGACAGCTGTTGCAAAAATAATTGTATAAATAATACTGATGACTATTCCTACGATGAGACTTGTGATAAATCCATTTTTAGCATTTTTGGATTGCATAGGCTTTTCATTTCTCCAAACGAGCCATAGAATAAGCCCAACCAGAGGAATAAAAAATCCTAGGATTGTCCAAGCAAAATTAGGTGCATCTGTTATATTGTAAGTTGTATCACTCTGCTCTGCTCTGCTCTGCTCTGCTC
>JAIRUS010000175.1 GCA_031254295.1 Streptococcaceae bacterium
AGGACGACTTTCATCAAATCTTGGTAATTTTAAGTTTTCTGATAAATCGTACTGAATATTTTCAACTAAACGATTTAGATTCTCCAGCGCAATTGGAAATTTTTCTGTATAAAATTCTTCATAAGCTTCTGGACGGTGTAAAAACTCTGTATTTGAGATTTTTTCATCACTCTCACTATTTTTTATAGATTGTAAAACTTGTAAAACTTCTGCATCGTCTGGATGCAAATATTTTACACTTGGAAAAGCAATCATCTGGCTGATTTGTTCAGGCTTTAGCTCTGTCAACTTTTCTGAATAAAAATAAACATCACAAGCAAAATATTGCGCAAATTCAGCATCAGAACTTTTCAGAATAATTACAATCCCGCCCAATAAATCCGAAATTTCTGCTCGGCCATAATTCTTACGTGTCGAAATTCTTAACAAATTATGATAGCCCTCTGTATTAAGTGCAACAAAAATAAGCTCTACTGTCTGCTCGTTGAAAATAAAATCCGTCCTAAAAGAAACAACTGGTCTCAATCCCTTTTTCTGAGCCAAAGTGACAAAACGATAGGCCGCAAAAAGATTATCCTGATCACAGATGCCCAGAGTAGTATAGCCCAACTCAATAGCTCGATCAAGATAACTTTCTAATTTCAAAACTGAATCAAAAAAGCTGTATTCGGTTTTTATGTTCAATGGTGCAAATGTCATGGCTTGCTTGAATTTTTCCTTTAGTTGTATTATACTTGATTTTATAGAAAAAAGAAAAGGTATCCTTATGAAATTCATTGTCACATTGTTTTGGTCTTTAGCCATAGGACAAGTAATTGGTTTCCTCGGTGCAAAACTTCTTGCCGTACAAGATAGCGCAGTTTATGCAACCATTGTATCTGTAGCTTTTGCAGTTTTCATCTATCTTTTAGGATACGTTGGCGTTCTACCCGAAAAAAAAGAAGCCGAATAATCACTTTTGTACCTGTGTTTGGTTAAAAAAAGAGGAGATAAATTCCATATTAGTCGGATTTATCTCCTCTTTTTTGTTTTAAAAATATTTTCTGTCTTATTCAGACGCTAATGACTCAATGGTGTTAAGTCGTGCTGCTTGAGCGGCAGGGGCCAAACTAGATAAATAAGCAATAATTAGTGCAATAATTGCTGCAAGCACGACCATCACAGGAGAAATTTCAACAATATTTCCTCCTACCAAACTGTTTAAGGCAGCGTTAATCACAACCTGTCCTATAAAGGCGATCACAACTGCTATAATAGCTGAGGAAACGCCAAGAATTAAACTTTCCGCTGTAAAGAGGCGAGAAACGTCTTTACGACGTCCACCCATAGCACGGATAATTCCAATCTCTTTAGTACGTGCTGCCACTGACATATAAGTTGTCACAATAATCATGAAAATGCTCACTAAAAGCGAAATACCTGCAATCGAAGCAAGAACAACAGAGACAATACTCATAATCGTTGAGATACGATCCAACAAATCTCCCAAACTTGACGTTACAAAAACTTTTTGACCATTGACTTCAATTTCTTGAATGGCTTTCACAGTTGATTTTACATTTGGAACTGTATTCACACTGACGGCCATAATTGGAGCTTCTGAAATGGCTGAATTTTCTGCCAAACTAGACTTCATATCATTATAACTAATCGCAACTTGTGGCATTTGAGCTTGTTCTTTAAGAATTCCTGAGATTGTAAATTCTTTTATAATTGTTACAGGTAGACCATTTTCACCTAGAGCCATAAAGCTCAAAGTTATCTTTTGTCCTAGAGCTGACTTTGGAGATTTTTCATTATAGAGCTTAGCCAGAGGAAGCTGAATCACAATTTCACCTGATTCTGGTTTTTTACCGTATTCTATGCTGGTATCTGCAAATTGTGGTGTCCAACTTACGAGTTCTGAAAAATTATTCTCTTTACCCTGTCCAAAACGAATAGAATTCTTTCCTGAAAATTGATAAAGGGCTGTCACTTTGTCAACATTTTTGACAGCTTCTAATTTCTTTATCAGCTCATCAGTGAAATAAACCTCTTTGTTACCTTGAGCAAAAGCTTGTGTAGTCGTTGTGAAAGCCTTTTGATTATCTACGCTATTATCTGTTTCTACACGACGCATAACGTTGAAAACCTTAGGATTTGCAAGATCTGTAATCGTCTTATTCATGTAGTTTGTCGCACCATTACCAAGTCCCAAAAAAAACATAACCGAAGCAAGGCCAATAGCAGTCCCAATGGCTATCAAGAGATTTACCTTCCAAGCATTAACAAAATGTTTAAAAGAAGTTTTAAACGTGTCAAAATAAGTTAAAGCTTTCGGAGTAAAAGGCTTTTCAAAATGTGGATTTGGATAAGCCTGTTTTAGACGGCTATCATTCAAGATATGGCCATCTTCCAAATGAATAATACGTGTGCCATGCTCTGCTACTTCTTGTGAATGTGTGACCACAATAATTGTCTTACCCGAACGTGCAATACTCTCAAGAATCTCTAGCACTTCTTTGGTATTAACAGAGTCCAAAGCACCCGTAGGCTCATCTGCCAAGATAATATCCGGATCTGATGCCAAGGCACGCGCAATCGCAACACGCTGTTTCTGTCCTCCTGAAAGTTGTGCTGGCTTCTTTCGTCGATGTTCATAAAGCCCTACTTGTTTAATCAATTCGAGTGCACGTTCTGTTTGTTCCTTATCAGATAAGCTTGTCATCTTAAGCGAAACCAAAACATTGTCAAGAACCGAAAGATAGCTCACAAGATTGAAAGACTGAAAAATAAATCCAATCGTATCACGACGATAAGCATCCATATCTTTTTCTTTTTTCAAACGCTGTGCTCGTCCCTCAACGAGAACCTCTCCTTGATATTCTCGGTCAAGTCCACCAATGATATTCATCAAGGTTGATTTACCACCGCCTGACTCTCCTAGCAAACTTACAAACTCACCGCGCTGGACGTTTAAATCAATTCCTTTAAGAACTGGAAATTCCTCTTTGCCTAGAAAATATGACTTTTCAATATTTCTTAACTCAAGAACTGGAGTTTCACTTGCTTTGGTATCTTTATCCCTATTTTCAATATTGTCAACCTGAGCTATTTGTGCTGAAGTGCTTGTTTTTGTCTCAGAGTCGTGTACATAATCAGAAACCCCTGAACTTTCATGTTCTCTCATTTGTTGTATCAAATCTTCAACTTTTTTTACTGCGATTGAGTGAAAATGCCATGCACCTTCAAAGTTTATTTTAGCAGTACTTAGTTCATCTAGTTTTTTTCTGACATCGGCTTCAAAATTATTATCTGGCTGGTTTAAAAATTTCGTAAAAGCCTCATCAAAATCCTCCCAAGCTAAACCATACTGCTCCTTGATTTTTAAAATCTCTTCTCGCTTCTTATCCAAGTCTTTGAAACTAAGTAGTTCCTTGGCAAAGGCTCTACTATCATCAGAGTTATTTTGATCTAAAAAATCATCTATAAACTTTACATTACTGGGCTGTGACAGTGGATTCCCGTAAATTTCCCAATTTTTCTCTATTTGCCATATTTTTTTTAGCTTGTCATATTCTGCTTGAAATTCTTCAAGTAAGTTATTTTCCTCTGTCATTCATCGCCTCTCATTATTTTGATGAGATAATTCTAACATAAAAACCTTAGAATCATCTAGAGTTTAATACTGATTTTTTAAGTCACTTTTAAGATTTCTACAAAATTTGAAGCTCTTAATCAAAAAAACGCTCTTTCGAGCGTTCATTTATGTTAAAAATCTTATTTATAAATAGATTGAGGTTTACGATACCACCAATGGAAGAAATGTTTTTGTATCCATGGTTGAATCCAACGATCAAG
>JAIRUS010000049.1 GCA_031254295.1 Streptococcaceae bacterium
CCCTGGATTGTCTGGTGTTCCAGCTGCCGTAGTAGTTGCCGAATCGTTCCCATCCATCTGAACAATATTTCCTGCGTCAATCTGTGATTTGACTTCCACAAAGGTTAAGGGGCGCTCAAGAACATCGGCGGTTACGCCATATTTTGCTTGAATAACTTTCAATGCGTTTTGAATCGTTCCTCCAGATAAAGTTGGAAGAGTTGCGGGAGCTGTAGTCGGATAGATAGACTGTATGATACTTTGAGCCGTGATTGTTGAAGCTGCGGCTGTTGCTTTTAATACATCATTGATAGCTGCCGCATTGACAAATTCTGAGCACCATGGCTGTTGTCCCTGAGTTTCTCGGATTAAAAAGTTAGGCGATGCAATATAGCTTGCGTTTGTCACAGGTTTGACATTTGAAACGGGTATAACTGTTTTGACAGATGTTGGAGCTGGCGCAGTGGTTACTTCTGCACTATCAGGTGTTCCTTTTACACGAATATTATAAATTGTAGAGTTTTCTGTATAAATCCCACCATTCGTTTCGGCGTATTGTCCTAGCCCAAGTTGGATTTTTGCATATTTATAAACTTGCATATCGGCTAAATCTTTTTGAAAATCGGCCGCTGTACTTCCGTAGTAGGCATAGCTCGTTTGGATTTGTTGCCAAGCCTTAACTGGTGTTAATCTCGGCATATAACCGCCAAAACTATTATGCGTATAGCCAGCGCCAATCATGGCAATATTTTTGATCGGATTTGTGGCTAATGAAGCATTGTAGAATGTTATGTACAAACGACCCGAATTATTAATCGCTTTCGTCGTCGCCATTGGAGCTTTCCCGTTTAAAACATCAAAGTCGAAACCTAGATATTGGTACCAACTCTCGATTTGAGCAGGTGTGACATAGCTTGCAGCTGTGACTTTTAGGTAATTATTTAGGTCAGTCACAGTTTTTTGATGTGTCGCATCTTCATAAAGATTGATGAGTGAGACAGCAGCGAGTTTGGTTGTTGGGTCAGTATTCGTTTGGGGATATTTATTGTATAACGCTGTAATTGTCGGGTCTGTGAAGTCAAGTTCTGACTGCGTGCCTGAAGTTGAAAGCTTTGAAGCGAAAACCCCAGTTGCCTTGCTTGCCATGATTGAATGAGAGTTTGTCCAAGAAGGATCTTGTTTGATATCTACAATCGTGCTTACCCATTTGTAGCTGTCTGCTCGTTCTATCGGGTCAGTACTATTTGTTTGACTTGGAAAAGTAAAAGATTGAGCTTCTGCTCCATCTTGTATAGTTGCTTCGCCAAAATAAGTCGATTTGATAAAAGATTCATGTAAATGTTGCGTCCCTGCATCAACATCATCATGTGCATAAAGCACCCCAGAATAACTCTGAGTTATCCAATCGCTAGGATTTTGGTTGGCGAGCACGGTAACGATAGGTTCAGATTTATCCAAATAGGACTTGATTTCAGTCGTGTTTAGTGGGCGATTGATAATATTTGCGGTGTAGCCGACAGAGTGTAACCACTGTACAGCTTGATCAGGTGTGATCGTAGCGCCTTGAAGTTGGGCGTCTGTATAGTTTGGGTACAGATATTTCAATACAGTAGACGCATTAGCGCTAATGCTTAGGTTCCCGTTTGGTCCGACAGAATCATGCGACACTAAAGTCGTAACAGTTTGAGCCAAGGATTGGGAGGGTGTCGAATTACTCACTGAAAAATCAACGTTTGCTATTTCTTTTATCTGCTTAACATTTACATTAATGCCATTTGTGTTTGTGGCAGACTGAGCCACAGTAAAGGCTGACGCACTTTGCATACCAATCTGTAAGGCCAAGAGGACAGCACTCAGTACGATTGAGGTTTTCTTTAGAAACTTTTTATAATCCATCATATTCTCCTAAATTTTACTGACAAATTAATCTGCAAGTGAGATAACCGTGATTGGCTGTCCGTCTTTTTGCATCTGTGTGAACGTAACTTTTTTGCCTTTGTTCTCTTTTTCAAAGGCTATGAGAGAGCTTTCTGTTGCTTTGGAAAGCTTAAGTTCTCCTTTTGAGTTTTTAGTTCCAATGTAGAAGCCATTTTCGACAGCGCCTGCGTTAAAGTTTGACATCGTTTTGACAGCTTGACTTGTACTGCTAGCAGAAGCATTTGTTTTACTTGATGATTGCATGGACGAGCTTTGGCTATTTTGGGTCGAACTACTCAGACTTGTCTGTGATAAGTTCCTAGAAGTTGTTTTTTGACTCTGTAAAGTCTGAGTGCCATAGAGTATTCCTCCTGATATGACGCCCAGAGCTAGCAAGCCAGATAAGATTTTAGTTTTCTTTTTCATTAAAACTCCTTAGTTTTATGATGTTATAAGCATTTATAGTCTATATTTTTCACTTTACGGACTTATCAAAAACTCGACTACGCCTATACTATAGCACTTTAATAATCTATTCACAAGAGGCAACTGTCCTTTGTTTCGCAGGAGGTCTAATACAAAAAGATGCTGTATAATAGCATCTTTTTGTATTTTTTATTACTCGGCTGCTTTTTCGATAGCTTCAGCAGCAGCGGCAGCTACTTCTTCATCTGTTGTACGGTTAGATACAACTTCTTCATAGTTTGTTACGCCTGAGAATGGTTCAAGGTCACGGTAGCTTGCGATACCTGTACCTGCAGGAATAATCTTACCGATGATAACATTTTCTTTCAAGCCGAGGAGGTAATCTTTCTTACCGCGGATTGCAGCGTCAGTCAAGACACGAGTTGTCTCTTGGAACGAGGCAGCGGACAAGAATGAATTTGTCTCAAGTGAGGCCTTTGTGATACCAAGAAGAACAGGACGACATGTTGCTGGTTGTTTACCTTCAAGTAAGATTTCACGGTTAAGTTCTTCAAAGTCAGTCAAATCAATCAAGACACCTGGCAATACATCCGCATCACCTGGATCCATCACGCGCACCTTACGGAGCATTTGACGTACCATAACCTCGATATGCTTATCGGCGATTTCTACACCTTGTGAACGGTAAACCATTTGTACTTCGGCCAATAGATAAGTTTCTACTGACAAAGTATCACGAATCTTAAGTAAGTGCTTAGGTTCAATAGACCCACGTGTCAATGGATCACCACGGTGAATTTCTTTACCTTGCTCAACCAAAAGACGTGATGTAAATGGTACAGTATAACTTTGTGTATCGTTAGCTCCCTTGACTGTGATTGTACGTTGACGTGTTGAGGCATCTTCGGCAATTTCTTCAACGATACCTGTTACCTCTGAAATCAACGCTTCACCCTTAGGATTACGTGCTTCAAAAATTTCTTGGATACGAGGAAGACCTTGTGTGATATCTTCATCAGAGGCCACACCACCCGTGTGGAAAGTACGAAGTGTCAACTGTGTACCCGGCTCACCAATTGATTGAGCGGCCACAGTACCAACTGCTTCACCAACTTCAACAGCATCACCTGTTGCAAGATTGACACCATAACAATGTTTACATACACCATGCGGTGTATTACATGTCAATACTGAACGAATTGTAACTTCATGAATTCCAGCATTGATAATTGTACTTGCAATTTCTTCAGTGATTAACTCATTTGCTGCAATAACAACTTCACCTGTTTCAGGTTGAAGGACTTGTTTCTTAGTGTAGCGCCCAACAAGACGATCATACAATGGCTCCATCATTTCATTACCATTCATGATATCTGTGATCAAGAGGCCACGATCTGTTCCACAGTCTTCTTCACGGATAATAACATCTTGTGCCACGTCAACCAAACGACGTGTCAAGTATCCCGCATCGGCAGTCTTCAAGGCTGTATCGGTCATACCTTTACGCGCACCATGGGTTGAGAAGAAGGTCTCTTGGACAGTCAAACCTTCACGGAAGTTTGAGATAACTGGAAGTTCAATTGTACGTCCATTAGGAGCCGCCATCAGTCCACGCATACCAGACAATTGTGAGAAGTTTGAGATGTTACCACGGGCACCTGAGTCCATCATCATGACGATTGGATTGCTCATATCTTGGGCCTTAACCAACTTATCTTCAAGTTGCTCCTTGGCATTCCGCCAAATGTTCGTTACCGCAATATAACGTTCTTCTTCTGACAAGAGACCACGTTGGAATTGCTTCATAATCTTCGCTACTTGTGCATGTCCCTGATCAATGATTGTTTTCTTGTCGTCCACAATTGGAATATCGGCAATAGATACTGTCAAACCTGCCAATGTAGATTGGTGATAACCAAGATTCTTCAAGCGGTCAAGGAATTCAGATGTCGCCGTTGTGCGATAACGTTTGAAGACTTCCGCAATGATATTTCCGAGATCCTTTTTCTTGAATGGTTTAGCAAGAGGTATTTCTGCAATCAATTCTTTAATATCTTGACCTGGTGTCAAAAAATATTTATCTGGAGTTGCTTCATAGTTAGCCGCATTGGCTTCATTTAGATATGGGAAGTCTTCTGGCAAGATCTTGTTGAAGATAACTTTACCAACCGATGTCAAGAGGATACGGTGTTTCTGGTCTTCAGTCCATCCCTTTTGCATTGAATCTGTTGCGATACCAATACGTGTGTGAAGATGAACGTAACCATTATGAAGAGCTGTTTCCATTTCATCTGGATTGGCAAAAATTTTACCTTCGCGTTCTGGATCTGAATCTTCCTTAGTCAGGTAGTAGTTACCATACACCATATCTTGAGAAGGGGTTACGACAGGCTTACCATCTTTAGGGTTCAAGATATGTTCAGCCGCAAGCATCAAAATACGTGCTTCAGCTTGAGCCTCTTCTGACAATGGAACGTGAATGGCCATTTGGTCACCATCGAAATCGGCATTGTAGGCTTCACAGACCAATGGGTGAAGACGAAGGGCTTTACCATCAACAAGAATTGGCTCAAAGGCTTGAATTCCCAAACGGTGGAGGGTAGGTGCGCGGTTAAGCAAAACTGGGTGCTCTTTGATGATTTCTTCAAGAATATCCCAAACATCTGAATCCAGACGATCAATCTTACGTTTTGCCGCACGAATGTTACCTGCCATGCCACGTTTTACAATTTCAGACATAACAAATGGCTTGAAGAGCTCAATCGCCATCTCACGTGGCACACCACATTGATACATCTTCAGCGATGGACCTACCGCGATAACCGAACGTCCTGAATAGTCAACACGTTTACCAAGCAAGTTCTGACGGAAACGTCCTTGTTTACCTTTGAGCATGTGTGACAGAGATTTAAGTGGACGATTACCAGCACCTGCAATTGGCCGACCGCGACGGCCATTATCAATCAAGGTATCTACGGCTTCTTGAAGCATACGCTTCTCGTTTTGCACGATAATACCTGGAGCATTCAAGTCCATCAAACGCTTCAAACGGTTATTACGATTGATAACACGACGATAAAGATCATTCAAATCTGATGTTGCAAAACGGCCACCATCAAGTTGAACCATCGGACGCAAATCAGGCGGAATAACTGGCAGGACATTCAAGACCATCCACTCCAACTTATTACCTGACTTGTCAAAGGCGTTCAAAACATCAAGACGACGAATCGTTTTGATACGACGTTGACCTGAAACAGTCTTCAAGTCTTCTTTAAGTTCTGAAATTTCCTTTTTAATGTCTACCTGAGTTAAAAGTTCTTGAATGGCTTCGGCACCCATTTTAGCTACAAATGAGCCAAAACCGTTCTTCAACATTTGCTCACGATATTCACGCTCAGACAAAAGTTGCTTGTACTCTAAATCAGTTTCTTTAGGGTCGATCACCACATAGCTCGCAAAATAGATGACTTCCTCAAGCGAACGTGGGCTCATGTCAAGAGCAAGTCCCATACGTGATGGAATTCCTTTGAAATACCAAATATGTGAAGTTGGTGCAGCCAACTCGATGTGTCCCATGCGCTCACGACGCACTTTAGCATTAGTTACTTGAACACCACAGACTTCACAGACTTGATTACGATAAAACACACCTTTTAGTTTGCCACAGGCACATTGCCAGTCTTTTGAAGGACCAAAGATACGTTCATCAAAAAGTCCTTCACGTTCTGGGCGTTGTGTACGATAGTTAATCGTCTCTGGCTTTTTAACTTCACCAAAAGACCAATAACGAATCTTTTGCGGAGAAGCAATGGCAATTTGCATACTCTCGAATTTATTAACGTCTACCATTCTTATTCTCCCTCTCCTTCATTTTCTACCGAAACAAATACTCCTTCTTGATTAAGTAGTCTGCTCTCAGCTTCGATTGCTTCGTGCAAGGCCACCTCAGACTCTGTAATCATTTCAGATGTGATCTTCTCATCATGTGCTTGGAAACCAATGTTTTCATCCAATTCACGAAGCTCAAGTTCATGCCCTGCCTTGTCATGCACTTTGAGGTCAAGACCAAGTGATTGTAATTCTTTAACAAGCACGCGGAATGATTCAGGAAGTCCTGGATGAGGAATACGCTCACCTTTGACAATCGCTTCATAAGCTTTCGTACGTCCGACAATATCATCTGACTTGTAAGTCAAGATTTCTTGAAGGATATTTGCCGCACCATAAGCTTCAAGCGCCCAAACTTCCATCTCTCCGAAACGTTGTCCACCGAATTGAGCTTTACCACCCAAAGGCTGTTGTGTAACAAGTGAGTATGGGCCTACTGAACGCGCATGAATCTTATCATCAACCATGTGATGAAGTTTGATCATGTACATAACCCCAACAGAAATACGGTTATCAAATGGCTCACCAGTACGACCATCATAAAGGATTGTCTTACCATCATCTGCCATCCCCGCTTCTCTTACAGTATCCCAGATATCATCATTTGTTGCTCCGTCAAAGACTGGCGTTGCAATATGGATTCCGAGTGTACGTGCGGCCATACCCAAGTGAAGCTCCATAACTTGACCAATGTTCATACGTGATGGTACTCCCATTGGTGTCAGCATGATATCAACTGGTGTACCATCCGGCATATAAGGCATGTCTTCTTGAGGAACGATGATAGACACGACACCCTTATTTCCGTGACGGCCGGCCATCTTATCTCCGACTTGAATCTTACGTTTTTGTGCAATGTAAACACGAACAACTTGTGAAACGCCAGTTGGCAATTCGTCACCATTCGCACGTGTAAAGATCTTGACATCAGCTACGATGCCGTCGGCTCCATGAGGTACACGGAGTGATGTATCACGCACTTCACGTGACTTTTCACCAAAGATTGCACGAAGCAAAAGCTCATCTGGTGTAGGGTCTGACTCTCCCTTAGGTGTAACTTTACCTACGAGAAGATCTCCTTCTTTAACTTCAGCACCGATACGGATAATACCAGTGGCATCAAGGTGACGGAGCGCTTCTTCACCAACGTTCGGAATCTCGCGAGTGATTTCTTCAGGGCCAAGCTTTGTATCACGTGTCTCAGCTTCATATTCTTCAATCGCAATTGAAGTATAGACGTCTTCTTTCACAAGACGGTCTGACATGATCACGGCATCCTCGAAGTTGTAACCTTCCCAAGTCATGAACGCAACAAGTGGGTTCTGACCAAGGGCCATCTCACCACTCTCCATGGCTGGGCCGTCAACAATAATATCACCAGCATCAACTTTTTCGTCTAATCGAACAAGTGGACGTTGGTTATATGAAGTACCTGAGTTTGAACGGCGGTATTTCTGGATTTGGTAAACATCAAGCTCACCAGACTCACGGCGAATACGCACTTGATCACCATCCACATATTCAACGACACCACCAAATTTGGCAATGACTGCAGCTCCTGAATCATGGGCAATTTGATGTTCCATACCTGTACCGATAAATGGACGGTGTGGATTAATCAAAGGCACGGCTTGACGTTGCATATTCGCTCCCATGAGGGCACGGTTCGAGTCATCGTTTTCCAAGAAAGGAATACATGCTGTAGCAACCGCCACTACCTGCTTAGGCGAAACGTCCATATAGTCTGCACGATCAGCTGGAACTTCGATATTTTCACCTGCATGACGCGCCATTACTTCTTCATTGGCAAATTTATTGTCATCCGTCAAGGCAGAGTTGGCCTGCGCCACAACATAGCTATCTTCTTCATCAGCCGTTAAGTAAGCAATCTCATCTGTTACACGGCCTGTCTCTTTATCAATCTTGCGATAGGGTGACATGATAAAGCCAAATTTATTGATTTTACCATAAGAGGCCAAATTGTTAATCAAACCGATATTTGGTCCTTCTGGTGTTTCAATAGGACACATACGGCCATAGTGAGTATAGTGAACGTCACGTACTTCAACGGAAGCACGGTCACGTGTCAAACCACCAGGGCCAAGGGCTGAGAAACGACGCTTGTGAGACAGCTCAGACAATGGATTATGTTGATCCATGAACTGTGACAATTGAGAAGATCCGAAGAATTCTTTCAATGCTGCCGTTACAGGACGTACATTAATCAATGCCGCAGGTGTCATATTCTCAGTTTCAGAAGCTGACATACGCTCACGAATGACACGTTCCATACGCGAAAGTCCAACGCGCACTTGATTTTGAAGCAATTCTCCAACAGAGCGAATACGACGATTACCGAGGTGATCGATATCATCTACACGTCCGATGCCTTCGAAAAGTCCCATCCAATAGTTGATGTTGGCAAGGATATCCGCAGGTGTCAAAACGTGTGTGTCATCAGATGGTGCAGCATTTGACAAGACTTTGACAATCTTCTCTGAGTTCTTTGGTGAATAAACCTCAACAGCTTGCAATGTTACAGGCTTTGGAATAACGGCTTCTTCAGCCGGATAGTAAGTCACATCCACTGCACCATTATCAAAAGCTTCTTGCAATGAATCAAGCACTTCATTTGTCAAGAGTGTACCGTCTTCTGCAATCACTTCACCTGTTTCTGGATCTGCAATCGTCTGAGCTAATGTCAAGCCAAGCAAACGATTACGCAAAGCCAGCTTTTTGTTTGTCTTATAACGACCTACTGGTGCAAAGTCATAACGATGTGGATCAAAGAAACGTGCAACCAAAAGACTACGAGATGAGTCAACTGTCTTTGGTTCTCCTGGACGTAGACGGTCATAGATGTCTTTAAGCGCTTCTTCAACACGCGTGTCTGCAGGGTTCTTATGTGCATCTTTCTCAATTGTTGTTTCCAAAAGCTCAGTTGAACCAAGAATTTCACGAATTTGATCATCTGAGCCAAATCCAAGTGCACGCATCATCACTGTATAATGCAACTTACGGCTACGGTCAAGTTTGACATAGCCAATTCCCTTTGCATCAGTATCCAATTCAAACCAAGCACCACGGTTAGGAATTGTAGTATGCGCATAAGAATCTACACCATTCTTATCCGTCTTCAAATGGAAGTATGAACCTGGTGAGCGCACGAGCTGGCTGACAATCAAACGCTCTGCTCCATTGATGATAAAAGTACCCATTGGTGTCATCTTCGCAAATTCACCAAAGAAAACTTCTTGCTCTTTTAACTCGCCAGTTTCCTTGTTAATCAAACGGAAACGAACGTGTACGGGTACAGAGTAGTTTGCATCATGTGCGCGCGCTTCGTCTACTGTATACTTCGCTTCCTTCATCTCATAACCAACGAATTCAAGCTCCATTGTACCTGAAAAGTTATCAATCGGAAAAACTTCTTTAAAAGCGTCTGCGAGTCCTTCATTCAAGAAATCGTCATATGACTCTGTTTGAATTTCGATAAGATTCGGTAAATCGAGTACCTCTTTGATACGCGCAAAGCTGCGTCTGGTACTATGTTTACCGTAGGCTACTTCATGTCCTGCCATGTATTCTCCTTTAATGTAATAATTGGGCTCAATGCAACAATGCATTGAAACTCTGTTAATACCTGATACAAGAATCCTGCTATATAATAGGGGCTTTCTTCTTACACTAGGGATGGGAACGTCATAAATCGTCATTCAAGTTTCTGCGAAAGGCACATTACAGCGTTAGGATCTTTTGCTGTATACCAATACTACTTCGCCTTCGGCTACGCTGTCCACTCTCACTATGCGGCTAAAGCCACAAGTCGAGCGGCATCTGCATTCGCCTGCCTTGTACTGTGCCTTTCTCAGGAACTCTATTTTGTCGCAATTATTCTGTCGAAAATAATTTTTAGAATTTTCAGAAAGTCAACAATTTTGTTACAATCTTAAAATTAACTATTTTTAAGCGTCAAAAAAAGCAAGGAGAATCTACTTCTACCTTGCTTCAAAAGCAATGGGGACAATATTTCCCAAGCTTTTTCGACAGATTTATGTAGAATAATTATAGCAAAATCTGTCGATATTTTCAAGTTATGATGTAAGCTGGTACGTTCATCCCAGCATATTAAAATTAAAGGTCTTGTTTCTTGATTTTGAAATATCCGAGTAGGCCAAACAAAATAATTTCAATAAACGAGAAGAAAATTCCAATCCCTGAGGTTTGACCTATCAAAGAATTGAAAATACCAGCTGAACTTGACGTTGCGGAACCTACAGCTATAGTTGTAGTCTGGAAAAAAATCTTGATAATTCCTGAGAGGATTCCAAATCCCATATTTGCACCAAAATAAACAAAAATTGACCAGAATTTTCCTTTAAATAAAATCACCCAGAAAAATAATGAAACACTCATAGCAATAAGAGCGATTATTCCACCAAAGGCCATACCAATAAAGTTCCAAATATTTATAGTCTGAACAGCCATAGACATAGTTTTCATGATTTCACTACCGTAAAGTCCAAAGACAAGAATGGCTGGCAAAAGCCAGATTGTGATTTGAGCAAGAAGCGTTGTTAAGATTGTCGCCACAATCTTAATAAAATAGTAAGTCGTTCGTTTTACCCCTGAAGCAATCATCAAGCCCATCGTTCCTGCTGAATAGTCAGATGAGAGAAGACGAAAAGGGTAGATAAGCGTAAAGGCGTAATAAGCAATAAAACCAAAAATAAGCAGTAAGAAAAAGATTGGTCCTAAAACTATAGCGCCAGAATAGCTACCTGGACTGGTACTTCCATAACTTGAGTTTGACGTTACTATCTTCATGTAACTTAAGCCAATTATTGTCGTCAAAAGAGCTACAACTGCCAAGCTTCCTGTGATGATAATCCAAGCTTTATCACGGAAGTTCTTATAAAATTCCATCTTAAAAATATTCGAAGCATTCATTATTTTGTACCTCCTGAGAGCATATCTGCAAATTGTGATTCTTTCTTGATTTCATCAAACTCGACACCTGCAGCGACAGATTTCCTAAAGATTTCTTGGAAATTATCTTTTGTACTTTCAAAACGTACCATATTTGGCTTGGTCAAAGTCTTAATATTTGACTCAATGAGAATTTTCACCAGTGAATCTGCTTGCTTCGTTTCAACTGTATAAATCAAGATTTGAGCCGCATCTTTCAGGTCAAAAGGATCTGAGAAATCACCATTCTCCAAGATAAGCACTTCATCACAGAGAGACTCAATATCTTCCTGAACATGACTCGAAACTAAAATCAACCGTCCCAATTTTTTAAGATTGAGCAAATAGTCACGCAACCAAACCACAGAAGCTTGGTCAATCCCACGGAAAGGCTCATCAAAAATCAGTACCTCTGCATCATTCATCAGCGAAATAAGCAAAATCAGCTTTCGTGTCATACCTAACGAATACTTTGAAACCTTTTGTTTTAAAGCCTCGTCTATGTTCAAAGCCTTGGCAAGTTCTTGAACTTTCTCAGCATCAAATCCGCCACGTAAGCCTCCAAAATAATGCAGATTAAACTCACCTGTGTGGCCTTTGTAAAGTTGCATGTCATCAAGATTGATTCCAACTTTACTCAAAATAGCTGGATTTGTGCGCACATCAACTCCGTCAATCAAAACTGATCCACGATAATTTGTGATAATATTTGTTAGATTTTTGAAAAAAGTTGTCTTTCCAACCCCATTTTTCCCAACAATTCCATAAATCTTTCCAGATTCAAACGCTACAGACTTTACTCCTAAAATTGGACGCTCGCCATAGGCAAATTGAAGCTGATTCACTTCGATTTTCATTCATTCTCCTTTATGAGGTGAGGCGGGCTATCTCTGAAGCGTAGAAAAATGGGAAATTAGGCTCTGCGCCTAGCGCAGGTTCTAATTTATCTTTTTTCCTAGCTTTAAAGCCCGCCAAACTCGATGTTTATAATGCTCACCCTCTTAGCTCCCTATGAGGGTGAACTTGATTTATCCTTGCACAAGGAATTTATAGTTTTTTTGTTGCTTTGTCTATTTTAACATAACCTAAGTCAGAAACTTGAACCTGTTCAATTCTAAGCAAACGAATTTGCTCTGCCCGCCCTTCACCAGTCAATTTCACATGCCCGTCACTCCCGATAACGCGCCACCAGGGCATTTCGTATTTCTCTGAGAGGGTATGAAGAATTCTCGCAACTTGTCTGCCTCCATTTACCAGTCCTGCCATATTTCCCACTTCTTTATAAGAGGCCACTGTTCCATAGGGAATTGCCTTTATCTGCTGAATGATGCTTTGACTGTCAAGTTTTAGTTGAGAAAAGTCATCTCCTGCTTCAAATTCTCTTTCAATTTTCGCAAAATCTACCATTTTATCACCAAATAATCAACCGTTCGCTAGGCTTACGGTACATCTCGTCGCTTTCCTGAACCTCAAAAGCTTCATAAAATTCTTCAAAGTTAGTCGGTGGAATATTCGCCCGAAGCTTACCGGGTGCATGTACATCCAGCGATAGCATCATTTGTTGAAATTCTAAGCTCGATTTAATCCGCCACACTGTTGCCCATTGTACAAAGAATTCTCGAGCCGAGAAATCATCTTCTTTTTCCGCTGCATAAAGCGCTGCTGAAATTCCGCCGTTATCTGCAATATTTTCTGACACGACTAACTTTCCGTTAGCGGGTCCAGCTTCTGTCTCAACGCCATCAAACTGAGCAACCATGTCTTCTTGCTTCTTTTCAAAAGCTTTAAAATCTTCATCCGTCCACCATTTTTTCAGATTTCCCAGCTTATCAAATTGCGCACCATTATTATCGAAGCTATGCGAAATTTCGTGTGCAATAACCGCACCAATTCCACCAAAGTTCTGGCTGGCCGTTTGCTTCTCAAACGAATAAAACGGTGCCTGCAAAATAGCCACTGGAAAGACGATCTGGTTAGCTGATGGATTATTATAAGCATTAACCTGATGAGCTGGCATGTGCCATTCTGTCTTATCTACAGCTTCTTCAAATTTTTCATAATGTCGCAAGGTGAAGATTTCATCAAATCTAACCGCATCTTCGTATAGGCTACCATCTGATACTCGAAGTTTTTCATAGATAGCAGGTAATTTATCTGGATAACCAACCATCACGGTCATAGCATCAAGTTTTTCGATAGCCTGATCAATCGTTGCACGGCTTAACCAATCATTTTTATCAAGGCGCTCCTTATAGACCGCCACCATCACATCAATCATGCGCTTCACATCGGTCTTTGCTGCATCACCAAAATATTTTTGACCATAATGAAGGCCAATCACCTGTCCAAAATAAGCTTCCGTGACATCAAGTTGATGTTTCACTTGTGAACGTGGCTCGGCAATGTTAGATAAGAAACGCCCATAGGCTGAGCCTAAGATACGCATTTCTTCAGATAAAAGCGAAACATGTTTCATCGCCACTTTGACAATCATCCAAGCCTTGATAAGCTCCCAGTTTTTCTCTATGATAATTTCATTAAAATTATCATAGAAACGTTGCTCAAAAACCACAATTTGTTTCGGTGCTTTTGTTGTAAATGAACTAATAAATTGTGAGAAATCTATCTCCGTAAAATGCTTCAAAAATTGATCATAAGCCACTGGACGATAAAGTTCTGGATATTTCGCCCATTCTTCTGACGTATTGGCAGATGAAACAAGCAAGGCATCAAATTTCACTGCATCCTCAGCAATTTGAGTAGCCGTCTTTATTCCAAGCTTTCCAAGTAGCTCTGCGACATTTTCTTTCCAAAAATCAAGCAACTCTTTCTTACGCGGATGCTCCTCAGCATAGTAAGTCGTGTCTGGCAAAATAAGGCTCGGCCCTTGAAATGTCAGCATATAATTAACCGCATCCATCATATCAGCCTCTACCGATAAGCCAAAAGGTAATGTCGCTTGACTATGCAAAATCAAATCAGATAAGTTCGCTGATAAATCCGATAAAGACTTCAACTCTGATACCTTAGCGACTTCTGCACGAACAGACGAAAAATTATCTGCATTACGTCTTGGCCAATCCCCTACCTTTTTATAAAATCGTATCGCCTCACGCAGGAACTTATCTTCTGGCTCTTTCTCTACAAGCTCAGCAAAATCATCTGCCAACTGCTTTTCAATCTCAATTTCTAACTCACCAAAAGCAGCAATACGTGGTTTATCTGCTGGAATTTCAGTTTCTTCTAGCCAATCTGCATTGACAGCTTCAAACAAATCGTCTTGAATTCTCACCATTTTAATACCTCATTTCATTTTGTTTTATTATAGCAAATAAGCAAAATTATAACAAAAGCCAAAGTTCTAAAGTTCTGATAAATAAAAAAGAAAATAAAAAAGGAGCTTTCACTCCTAAATAATTATTTTGCCAACTCGTCCTCAGATAAAACTGTCAGGGCAGCATATTCTTCTGGATGTCTTCTTGCGTAAGAATTCATCATAAGATAGGCAATCAAAGCAAAGAGCGCTGGCCACATAATCATGACAATCGCATCGCCATAGGCACCAAGACCTGGTGTACGTTGCCCAGGCTGAAGGATAGGTTGAATAACTGTAAATCCAATAGAGAAGCCAACGACAACAATTGCCAT
>JAIRUS010000059.1 GCA_031254295.1 Streptococcaceae bacterium
TCACAAAACTGAGGAGATTCGCGACTCTCCAACACAATGGTTTTAGAGCCGTGTTAAATCGAATAGTCACAAAAAGTATTTTATCAGTTTAAAATATCTTTTTTATATCTCAGTCTTAAGACTTGTTTATGTCCTTTCAGGTATGCTATAATTAGCAAAAGAAGAGGTGATATAGCCTCAATAGAAATTTGGAGGATTTATTAGATGGTAGCAATGATTGTGGTTTTGGTTGTCGTTCTTGCAGTAGTTTGGCTTTTCTGGGGAGGACGTAATAAGTTAGTACGTTTGAATGTAAACGTAGACGAAGCGCAAGCGCAGATTTCTACTCAATTGCAACGTCGTTTTGACTTGATTCCAAACTTGGTTGAGACAGTTAAGGGCTATGCGAAGCATGAGCAAGAGACCTTTGACAAGGTGACAGAAGCCCGCAATGCGATTGGCAATGCCTTGAAAAACTCTGATCCTGCATCTGTTACAGAGGCAGAGAAACAATATCAATCTGCTCGTCTTGCAATCAACGCAGTAGCGGAGAATTATCCAGATCTTAAGGCCAATCAAAACTTTTTGGCGCTTCAAGAAGAGTTGACATCAACTGAAAATAAAGTTGCTTTTGCACGTCAAGCCTATAATGACAGTGTGCGTAATCTCAATATTGGAATTCAAGTCTTCCCAACAAGTCTGATTGCAGGTATGTTTGGCTTCCATAAACGTGAGATGTTTGAAGTTGAAAATGTAGCAGCAAAAGAAGCTCCAAAAGTTCAATTTTAAGATTAGCAAGCCCAGAGCTTATAATTAATGTGAGAACACCAGTAGCTAATGTGCTGCTGGTGTTTGGCTAGAAATAGATATATCAAGAGGTAATATGGCAACAACGACTTTTCGGGATGAAATTGCCCGATTGAAAAAAGGAATTCGTGTCGCATGGATAATTAATTTTGCGATTATTTGGATTCTCTGTATTGCAATTGGAGTGGTCTTTACACTTTCAACTCACGTTTCAAATCAGAAATTGGCGACACAAATGTTAGCTCTTTCGGGGATTTCATTGGTTATTGCAGTTATTGTGATGTTTTTTGTATCAAATTATTCAACACGTATTTTGCTTGAAGCACCTGCTGGCGATGCCGTGCAGCTCCGAGAGGGACAAATCTTCAATATTGTCGAGGAAATGGCGATTGCAGCTCGCCTGAAAAAGACGCCTGAGGTTTATCTTTTACGCGGATCAGGTGTGGCGAATGCTTATGCTTGTGCGGATAATCTTGGCAATGCTCAGGTCGTCGTGACTCAGGAATTATTGGATATTCTGGATAGTCGCGAAGAACTTGAAGGTGTAATCGGCCATGAGATCGGTCATATTGCGGAGGGAGACTCGCAGGCAATGACAAAATTAGTCGCTCTGACATCAACGACAGCGCTTATTGCAGGAGCAGCCAGTCGCATGATGTTCTGGGGTGGCGGAAACCGCCGGAGTAACAATAATGACAATAACGGCGGAAATAATCCAATCGCGATTGTAATTATCGTCTTGTCATTTATCTTTTTAATGGTCGCACCACTTCTGGCAAAGGTGGCAGAGTCTTATATGTCACGTGAACGCGAATCACGAGCAGATTCCAGCTCAGTTCAGTATACAAGAAATCCGACAGGACTTGCCAAAGCACTTATTGCCCTTGAAAAAGGTTCTCAAAGACTTGATAAAGGCGCTATGAAATCCTTCAATCAAACGATTGGTCCAGTTGCCTTTTTTAATCCAATGAGTTTACAAATGGCACTTTCAACTCACCCTGCAACAGAGAAACGGCTGGAGAAGCTCAAAGAAATGGGCGCAGATATAGAGGGGTAATTATCCTAACTATAACAAAAGAACGAGTTCATCACTCGCTTTTTTGTATTCTTGTGATTTGTCGATGGATACATTTCCAAGTCCCGTAACGTCGCCAGACAGAGCTAACAATAGCACTATCTGTTTCATAACTGATAATAAATGTTCTGGCACTTATTTGCCTTGCTTGATAATGCAAAATCCCAGATTTTGAAATTGTGACCTCTGGATGTGCTTCGCCAAATTCATTAATTTCAATAAATTCTTTTGCTTTTAAATCACTCCCATTTCCTGTTAGAAGTTTTTCCTCCATGGAAAGAAGTAGAAGGGAGACATTTGCGAGTCGGGATTCTTCAGGGAGGGCACAAGGTTCGACATGTACATCTGTGTCATAGACATCAAACTGCTCACGGAGAAGTTTTTCTATTTCTTCAGTTGCATTATGGCTTTCAGAGACGCTCATATCTGGAGACATCTCTACGACTACATCGAGGAAGACATTCGCACCATAAGTTCGACCGCGAAGCAATTTGACGGCTTTGATTTTATCGATTTTTTCAATTGCAAGCTTGTATTGCTCTAGTAAAGTATCGTCAAAGCCATCTGATAAAGAAAAGGCCGAATCACGAAAAATATCGAAGGCAGTTTTGAAGATGAAACCACAGATGACGATAGCTGCCAGTCGGTCAACAATAGGCCAATGGAAGGAAGAGGCAATAATGGCGACTGAAGTTCCAATAGAAGTTACAGCATCGCTGAGATTATCTTTACTCGCAGCTAGCAAGGCAGGAGAGTTTACTGATTTGCCCAGTCGGTGATTGTAAAAATAAACGCAGATCATCACAATGGCGGAGAAAATGCCAATGACAGCACCAATTGGCTCAACTCTCGTTTGTTCCTTGGTAAGCAGGCTCGTGATAACTTCACGTAATACTTCAAAACCTACGAGAGCCATGATGAAACTTGAAATCAAACTGGCGATGGACTCGATTTTCCAGTGACCGTAGACATGGTCGTTATCGGCAGGAATGCGTGCCATTCTCAGGCCGATAAGTAAAGCGATGTTACCAAGAATATCTGTTACATTGTTAAAGCCATTGGCACGCAAAGAAGCCGAACCGACCATATTTGCGATGGCAAGTTGCAAAATTGAAAGAACAATATAAGCGCCAATAGAAATCCAAGCGCCCTTTTCAGCGAGTTTCAAATTTTGCAGACGTGTATTTTGCATAAATTTATTATAACAAAAAGCGAGAAGAAGCGCTTTGAAGCACAGAAAAATAGGGATTTGAGGTTCTGCATAAAGTGCAGGTTCCAAGTCCTCTTTTTTCATAGCTCCAGCCTCCTTGAGCTGGATTAGCAAAAAGCGAGCTTGACTGTTTTGATATAAAAAATATTTTCTAGTATAAGGAATTAGGCTTTACTGTGAAGAAACTTTTACCTTGACAAACATAGTAATATTTTATACAATATACTTTGTCAATCTAGAAGAGGGAGGTTAAAGTTCAATATTAATTGGATAAAAGTAAAATGGCAGAAGTTCCAAAGGAAATGCTCCGAGCGCAGGCAAATGTAATTCTGCTGACCGTGCTAGAGCAAGGTGATAACTATGTCTATGGCATTATCAAAGACGTTCGTGAGGCCTCAAATGGTGAATTTGAACTCAATGAGGCCACGCTTTATACGATTTTTAGGCGTCTCGAAAAAGAAGGTGTCATCGAGGCCTACTGGGGCGACGAAAGCCAAGGGGGCAGACGAAAGTATTTTCGTATGACGGAACTTGGTCGTGAAAATATGAAGCTCGCTTTCGAATCTTGGTCCCGCGTGGATCAAATACGCGAAAATCTCGTCAATAACAAAAAGAAAAATCAAGATGTGAGCCCGACTGTTTAGCTCCGTAGAGAGTTGCGATGCGACTTGCAGCTTTAGTTGCTTAGCGAGCATGGACACCTCGTCAATAAGTGACGAGGTAGAAACTTGAGGTTCCGTGTGCAGCACGGATTCTCAAGTTATCTAATCTCCTAGGAGTTAAGAGGGCGAACTTGATTTAGTCAGTAAATTCTCTGACTAGAAATTATTTATCGTTTTTGATAAAATGTTCAAGCACAAAATCACAAACTAAAAGATGTGAGGAGGGCTCGTTTTTCCTAGCTTCATCTATGCCTACGGCTACGCTGTACATGCTCGCTATGCTACTGCGATTTACCTTTGTGCTTTAGCACATTAGAGTAAATGGTCGGTAGCTAGTCGCGGCAATCCTCCCAAACTCAATTAAAGAAAGGTTTAGTAGTATTTTATGATTTTTAAATCTATTATGAAGCACAAGTGGATGGCACTGTTTTCCGTCCTCTCGACCTTCATTTATGCGGGGGTACAACTGTATCAGCCGCAAATTATGAAGCATGTCATGACGATCATGACCTCGCAAACTCTGACGCGTAGTCAGATGAGTAGCAAAGTGACGCCTTACGGCATCGAGCTTCTCGTCGTTTCAGCTATTGGTATTCTTTTTGCAATTTTTTCTACCTTATCAGCTGCGCGTATGGCACAGGAGATCGGCGCTGACATTCGTGAGGCAACTTACAAGAAAATCAACACATTCTCTTATGAAAATGTTGAGAAGTTCAACGCTGGAAATCTTGTCGTGCGCATGACAAACGACGTGACGCAGATTCAGACCCTAATGATGATGGTTTTCCAGATTCTCTTGCGTATTCCAGTTATCTTGATTGGTGGTATCGTTCTCTCCATCACGACCATGCCACGGCTTTGGTGGATTACAGCTATTTTACTCGTCGCCATCATTCTCGTTACCATGGTCTTGATGGGACAGATGGGGCCTCACTTTATGGCTTTTCAAAAGCTGATGGATCGTATCAATGGGATTGCCAAGCAAAATTTGCGCGGCTCACGCGTGGTGAAGTCATTTGTCCAAGAAGGTAAACAAATTGATGAATTTAATAGTACATCAGACGAACTTTACGGCCATAACTGGGCTGTTGGTAAACTCTTCTCAGCTATGATTCCATTGTTTACAGTGATTTCTTA
>JAIRUS010000075.1 GCA_031254295.1 Streptococcaceae bacterium
TCGACAGTCTGCATAATTGTTCCTGCAACAGAACCCATACTCACAATCACTTCTGTCGCATCAGGAACTCCATAATAGTTGACAAGGTCATAGTCGGTTCCACGCAACTCGTTAATCGCCCCCATATATTTCTCAACAATACTTGGAAGGTCATCATAATATTGGTTAACAATTTCACGCTGTTGAAAATAAATATCTGAATTTTGGTTCGTTCCTGTAACAGTTGGATGATCAGGATTCAAAGCTCTAGCACGGAACTCGGCTAATTTTTCTTGATTAACTAATGGTGCCAAATCCTCGTAGTCGATTACATTGATTTTTTGAATCTCATGTGAGGTTCTAAATCCATCAAAGAAGTTCAAAAATGGAATCGAGCCTTCAATTGTTGCTAAATGCGCTACTGCAGATAAATCCATGACTTCTTGCACGCTAGATTCAGCTAGCATCGCAAAGCCTGTCGAGCGGGCTGCCATGACATCTGACTGATCACCGAAAATATTCAACGCTGCTGTCGCCACTGCACGTGCTGCCACATGGATAACAGTTGGTAACAACTCCCCAGCTATTTTATACATATTCGGAAGCATTAGGAGTAGTCCTTGCGAGGCAGTATAAGTAGTTGCTAGACTACCTACTTGTATAGCTCCATGCAAAGCGCCTGCTGCGCCCGCTTCAGATTGCATTTCGGTAATTCGAACTGTCTGTCCCCAAATATTTTTTCGTCCAGCTGTCGCCCAAGCATCTGTGTAATCAGCCATTGGTGAGCTTGGCGTAATAGGGTAAATCATGGCAATTTCAGAAAAGGCATAGGAAATATGAGCTGTAGCCATATTTCCATCCATAGTTTTCTTAGGATAGTGTTTCATTTTCCTCCGATACCTTCCTCTGGAAGGTCATATTCACTAACTAAATCTTTGTTTATATTATAGTTTAGAGATTTAGACTTATTTAAAAGCATTTATTTGACTTCTCTTATCTATCATACGTTGTCGATGCATGACAGTAGAATATCCCAAGAAAGACAAAGCTCTCACAGTAAAATTTGATATTCTAATTGTAACATTTGAGAATTAAAAAAGATAACTAACAGACCGTTAATTATCTTTCGTAAAAACTATCTTTTATGCAGTTCTCCAGCGTTTGAGTTTTTTCATCATCATACCACAACCAAATTTCATAAATTTCTTTTTAATTCCAGAAATTTGCATTTTATCAATTTGTTCATGGCCCATGCGAATCGCTCCGTCCAAGGTCATTTCTGGATCTGTCCATTCACCACTTTGATAGCAGTATTTGCAATATTCCGTAGATGCGAATCCATCTTTTTCAGTTCCGAAATCTTCTGCCTTTTCAATAGGCATTCCACAGCTTTGACACATTTGTTTTTTCATATATTTTCCTTTATTCCTCTACTATTTGTTTTCAATATAAAACTGCTTTATTGCTTCAATATTATAACTATTTATGTCTGAAAAAACAACTGTTTACACTTCTCAATTTGGTAAATTTAAAAATATTTTGCATATATTCAAATTTTACTTTTTCTAAAGTATAATTTTCTCTTGCTTTTTTGGAATTTTCTATACCCAAAGTAAAATTTCATTAACTTAGCTTCACTTTTAGTAACAATTATCAATAATTACAAACTCGCATATATGTTAGATATCAAGCTTTTTTCTTCTTTTAAGAGTTAATACAATTTGCTAAAATGTTTTTATAAGGACTATCTAGGAGTATTTATGTACGAAAATTTTAGTGACGATTTCAAAAGATTCATTCCCATTGTGATAAAAGCCAGTGGAAAATACAAAATCAGAGGCTTTGACAAGGACGATTATATTCAGGAGGGAATGCTGATTTATTTCGAGCTCCTTCACAAAGAGATTGATGAAAAGTCATTACCAGTTTTCTTTAAAGTCAAATATACCCAACATCTCGTTAATCTGATTCGTCACCAGAAAGCTTATAAACGTTCTTTTGATGAGGGAAATTATGTAGATATTCATAGTGTAAGCAGTCATGTAGCTGATCAGGCAATGTCAATCGAAAGTAAGCTTTTAATCTCAGATACAATGACTTGCTTTATCGAACAGCTAAAAAAGAATGATCAAAGATTGTTACTCAACTTAGTAGACGGCCATGAAATTTCACGTGTTCAAAAATACAGACTCAAGCAAAAGCTAATACAATTTTTAAAAGATAACACAGATTAAATACAAAAGACCTCCAATTATTAGAGGCCTTTTATATCAAATATACACTATTTTAATTCTCTGAAGCTGCTTTGATAAAGCCAGCATACAGTTCTTCAGCATGATTTGGACGAGATTGAAGCTCTGGATGATATTGGCAGGCTACAAAATACTTTTTATCTGTCAGCTCAATAATCTCAACTAAACGATTATCTGGCGATACACCTGAGAAAGTGAAGCCTGCCGCTTCAAACTGCTCACGATACTCATTATTGAACTCGTAGCGATGACGATGGCGACGCTGTACAACATCAACATTTCCATAGACTTCAGCAGTTTTTGTACCCGGCTTCAACTTGGCTGGATAAAGTCCCAAACGGAGTGTTCCGCCCATATCTTCTACATCTACTTGATCACGCATCAAATCAATGATAGGAAACGGAGTTTCAGGATTAAGCTCTTTAGAATGAGCTCCTTGCAACCCAAGCACGTTACGTGCAAATTCGACACAGGCCATCTGCATACCAAGGCAAATTCCTAAAAATGGAATGTCATTTTCACGCGCATGACGAATTGCAGATATTTTTCCTTCTGTTCCACGATGTCCAAATCCACCTGGAACAATAATTCCATCAACTTTTCCAATCAGTTCAGCAGCATTTGCATCCGTTACATCATTTGCATTGACCCATTTCAAATCAAGTTCCGCGTCTGCCACATAGCCTGCATGCTTAAGTGCCTCAACCACTGAGATATATGCATCAGGTAATTCAACATATTTTCCAACTAGAGCTATTTTAACTGTCTTCTTAAGATTCATAACGTGATCTACCATAGCTGACCACTCTACCATATCTGCCTTTGGTGTCTCAAGTTTCAAGGCATCACAGACGATTTGATCCATATTTTGCTTTTGCAAGTTTAGAGGAATTTGATACAAATGCTCAACATCAAGCGACTCTATAACTGCTTCTGGTGCTACATCACAGAAATTTGAAATCTTATTGCGAATTTCTTGGGTAATCGGAACTTCTGTACGCAGAACTAACATGTTAGCTTGGATACCAAATTCGCGAAGCTTCGCTGTAGCATTTTGAGCAATTTTTGTTTTCAATTCGCCAGCTGCTTTAAGATGTAGGATTGGGACAGTATGAATATAGAAAACATTATCCGCACCAACTTCTGACTTCATCTGGCGAAGAGCTTCGATAAATGGCAAAGATTCCATATCTCCAACTGTTCCACCGACCTCTGTGATGATAATATCAGCATCTGTCGTAGTCGCTGCAAGTTTTATTTTCTCTTTGAGCATATTGGTAACGTGTGGCACCATCTGAACAGTTGCTCCAAGATACTCTCCACGACGCTCCTTGCGAAGAATCTCGCTATATACTTTACCAGACGTTACATTAGAATATTTATTAAGATTAATGTCAATAAAACGCTCATAGTGTCCAAGGTCTAGGTCAGTTTCAGCACCATCATCTGTCACAAAAACTTCACCATGCTGATAAGGGCTCATCGTGCCTGGATCAATATTTAAATATGGGTCAAATTTTTGGACTGAAACCTTCAAGCCACGATTTTTTAATAAACGTCCTAAAGATGCAGCCACAATCCCTTTTCCCATAGATGAAGTTCCGCCACCCGTTACAAAGATGTATTTTGTTGTCATTAAATCCTCTTTCTAATTTGTAAAGCACCGTTGGTACTAATGATTTATCTAATATAAGCTATCGACTAAAATAAAAAAACTCCCACAAGAGGGAGCTACATGAAATACTTCAATAGCCTCAATAAAGCTTTATTAATGAAGTGCCCTATTAATAATAGCAAAATACTTACAGTTAATCAAGAACTTTACTCATATTTTGCACGTTCTCCTCCAATTAGTTTGGGCCGTGATTTCAGAGCCGTCACATGAGCAGATCCAAGTTCTCTCAAAACTGGACGAATCGGAATCTGAACATGCTTCACATGCATGCCAATAGAGGTATCGCCTATATCAAGCCCTGCAAAGGCAACGATATGCTCAACTTCTACTGGATTTTTAAATAATTTATAAGCCGCTACCTGTCCAGATCCACCTGCATGAAGTTGTGGCACAACTGAAACAATCTCCAGATCTTTCTTATCTGCCAGCTCTTTCTCAATCAATAATGCACGGTTCAAATGTTCACACGCCTGCACTGCCAGATAAATTCCTTTAGCTGTTAAAACTTCATGAATCTTTCCTACGATAGCTTCTCCAATCTCCGCCGAACTTGCCTTGCCAATAAGCCCACCGTTTACTTCTGAGCTTGAAAGGCCAAGTACAAAGATTTGTCCCGTCGTAATGCCTGATTTTTCGATGACATCCTCAATGATTGTCTGACTGTCACGTTTTAATTTTTCAAAGTCCATTTAATCACTCCTGTCCTTTTCAGCGTTTCTGAAAGTAATAGGCCAATAACATAACCTATTGTTGTCTGAATAATATTTGGGATATTTGTGAGAGGGTTTAGTGCAGCTACCCAGCCATAAAGTAACCAAGTTGCAAGGAAATATCCTGCTACCATGATAAAGCCCGAAATTAACCAATTTATTATTTTATTTTTGCTGAAAGCCCCAAAGTACCCTTGAAGTCCATGAATCATGAGTGAAAAAAACATCCATTGTGGAAACCCACTCGTTAAGTCGGTTAGAAAAGCAGCTATCCCCCCTACAATTGCCCCTTCTCGCTTTCCAAAGCTAAGCGCAACCGTGAATATCCCAGCATCAAGCAATGTCACATAACCATTGACTGCTGGAATTGGAATCTCAACAAACCTCCCAACTACAAATGTCAAAGCCGCAAGAATCCCTAGTAAGGCAATTTTTTTGCTTGAATTCATAATTACTTCTTTCTATTTGCAAGTACGCTTTCAAAATTCACACCATATTTTTTATCGGCAGCTGGATTTGTTGCTTCAGTCGCTTTGATAGAGTCAACGACAAAGTCACTTGCTATTTGAGCGGCCTCTACTAATGACTTTCCATTCACAAGCTCTGCCGTCAACACTGAGCCGAATATGTCTCCTGTTCCGTGATAAAAATCAGGCTGCTTTTCCGACATGGCGAAAGAAATGTTTCCGTCTTCATAAACTACTGCGGCTCCAATTTCTTTTTCAGTAAAACTGACACCGGTAAATACAATATTCTTAGCACCCATATTTTGTAAACTGCTGGCTAAATCTTCAATAAAATCTCTATCAATTTTCTCTCGATAAGGAGTATCTGTTAAAAGACAAGCCTCTGTAAGATTTGGAATCAAGACATCAGCTATTGGCACTACTTCTTTCATTTTTTCAACGAAAGTTTGATCAAAGACACTATAAAGTTCTCCGTTATCTGCCATCACAGGATCAATAACACTCAAAGTTGGATAGTCAGAAATAACAGATTTTAAAATATCAATCTGTTCAGCAGTCGCCATGAAGCCTGAATAAATCGCATCAAATCGAAGTCCTAAGGGCTTCCAAGCTACCAAAATATTTTTCATCTCATTTGTCAAATCAAGATAGGTAAAATCTATAAATCCACCTGTATGTGTAGAAAGTAACGCTGTTGGAAGGAGGCGACATTCTACTCCAAAAGCGCTAATAATTGGTAAAGCCACGGTCAAACTACAACGTCCGACACATGAAATATCATGGATTGCCAGAACATTTTTATTTTTATTTTTTTTATTTAGATTCATCATGATAAATCACTTCTTTCAAATACAGTCCTTCTGGATGAGCCGTTGGTCCTGCCAACTGTCGATTTCCAGTTCTTAAAATTTGATCAATTTGCTCGACCGGCATTTTCTTGTTTCCGATTTTTATTAGTGTTCCCACCATATTTCGGACTTGTTTATAAAGAAAGCCATTACCACGAAAGGTAAACTTGAAACTTGTTTCGTCAATTTTTTCTACGCTAGCCTGTGAAATCATGCGCACCTTATCTTCGACAGTCCCCCCAGTCGCTGTAAAGCCTTCAAAGTCATGCTGCCCTTCAATTTTTTTGATTGCTTCTTGCATTAACTCTAAGTCAAGTGGGTAACGAAACCAAGCTTGCCCTCGGCGTTTAAAAGGACTACGTGAGAAAGAATTATCTAACAGATATTCATAGATTTTTTCATGCGCTGTAAATCTAGAATGAAAATTCTCACCCACCTTTTCTAGTTTCCATATAGAAATATCTGCAGGCGTTTGAGTGTCCAAGGCAAATCGAATTCTTTCAGTCGAACGGCTGTCTTCAAGATCAAAATGAATCACCTGCCCGTAGGCATGAACGCCTGAATCTGTACGCCCAGCCATCTGAAGCTTCAACTCTTGATCCGAATTAAGTCTCCTAAGGACTTTTTCAATTTCGGATTGAACTGTCCGAAGCCCAGGCTGCTCCTGAAAACCAGAAAAATCAGTGCCATCATAGGCAATCGTTGCTTTAAATCTTGTCATTGACAAATATTATAACACAATTAGAAATTGACGATATTTCAATTTCTAATTGTTAATGGGAGTGCTAGGAAGTCCGTCATAGCGGCTTCTGTTTACCCCTTTACGCTTTAGCGTATTAGGGGGATTGCGCTTTATAACAGTTTTTCTGAAAAAATCTTTATAACAACTTTGAAGTCCTTATAAAAAATCGCCCAATGGACGATTTAAATTCAATTATTCAACGGTTACAGCCTTAGCCAAGTTACGTGGTTTATCCACATCAAGACCACGTTGCATTGATGTCTCATAAGCAATAATCTGTGTTGGAATAACCATAGAAATGGCTGATAGATATGGATGTACGTTTGAAACGATGATGTCATCCTCAGGCTTAGAAACTGACTCTTCTGCGATTACAATTGTAGAAGCGCCACGTGCTACAACTTCCATGATATTACCACGTGTATGTGCTGCTACAGTTGGATCTGACAAAAGCGCAATTACTGGAACGCCTTTTTCGATAAGGCTGATTGTCCCATGCTTAAGTTCGCCCGCCGCAAAGCCTTCGCATTGTACATATGAAATTTCTTTTAGCTTCAATGATGCCTCCATTGAAACAAAATAATCTTGTTTGCGCCCGATATAAAAGGCATTTCTTGTTTCTAATAGAAGTTTTTTCACAAGCTCAGCAATCATTTCTTTTTCAGACAAAGTTGCTTCGATAGATTGGGCTACAAGTGACAATTCTTTGACAAGGTCAAAATCATAGGCTGCTTGCAGACCATCTGCTTCTCCTACAGCTTTTGCAAGGAAAGCAAGTGTAGCAATCTGACCAGTATAGGCCTTAGTTGAAGCTACGGCAATCTCAGGTCCTGCCCCAATCAACATTGTATAAGTTGCTTCACGTGATAAAGTCGAACCTGGAACATTCGTAACCGTCAAGCTTGGCAAGCCTAACTCATTTACCTTGACAAGCACTTGACGACTATCAGCTGTTTCACCTGATTGTGACAGGAAGATAAAGAACGGCTTCTTAGACAAGAGTGGCATGCCATAGCCCCATTCTGACGCTACACCCAGCTCAACTGGCGTTTGTGTTAAGGCTTCAAGCATCATTTTTGCACCGAAACCAGCATTATAACTTGTTCCAGCCGCAATGACATAAATACGGTCAGCTTCCTGCACAGCCTTAACAATTTCTGGTGCAACTTTCATTGAGCCATCTTCATTAGCATAAGTTGTGATAAGTTTACGCATGACAGTTGGTTGCTCATCAATTTCTTTGAGCATGTAGAAAGGATATGTTCCTTTGCCAATATCTGAGAGATCAAGTTCAGCTGTATAGCTTGCGCGATTGATTGGATTTCCTTGATAATCAGTGATTGCGATATTATCTTTTGTTACAAGAACAAGCTCTTTATCATGAATTTCCATAAATTCAGATGTTTCGCGAATCATGGCCATTGCATCAGAGCAGACCATGTTATAGCCTTCGCCAAGGCCAATCAAAAGAGGTGACTTGTTCTTTGCTACATAAATCATATCTGGATTTTCAGTATCCATTAAGGCAAAAGCATATGAGCCTTCAATGATTGATAAAGCTTTCTTAAAGGCTTCAAGAACTGATAGTCCGTCTTCTTCAACAAATTTTCCAATCAGATGAACGGCAATTTCAGTATCTGTTTGACCTTTGAAGTCATCAGTTGAAAGATATTCTGCTTGGATTTCACGGAAGTTTTCAATTACACCATTGTGTACGAGAACAAAACGCTCTGATGCAGAAGTATGCGGATGAGCATTTTCCACGCTTGGTTTACCATGCGTGGCCCAACGTGTATGACCAATTCCAGCAGTTCCAGAAACGTCAATTCCTAACTTATCACGCAAGTCTTCAATACGTCCGACTGATTTAACAAGTTTAGATTTTCCTGCTTCATTTGTAACAAAGATTCCTGCTGAGTCATATCCACGATATTCTAGCTTTTCCAAGCCTTGCATCAAGATATCTGTAGCATTACGGTTACCAATAACTCCGACAATTCCGCACATTTTAAATTTCCTTCTTTCATTTTTCAAAATTGGTATAGTTCAATTTTTTAATTCAATATTAACAAAATCATTATATTACTCATTCTGTATTTTGTCAAATATTTAACAAATATAAATTGGTATAGTCTAATGTCTTATATTTAATATCCTAAACCTGATAATTTTAAAAGACATCAAATGATGTCCTTTAGATTCCATTATATTATTATCATTTTGCAGACCTTAACGAATCAAGCTTATCTAAAAAAAGCTTGGGGGCTGGAGCAGAGAACTCCAACTCCTCATTCGTCGAAGGGTGTGTAAAACCAAGTGTCTCTGCATGGAGAAATTGCCCTGCATTTGGTACCAAGGTTTTAACTGGACCATACAATGGATCTCCAGCCACAGGATGCTTGATGTAAGCCATATGTACGCGAATTTGATGAGTGCGTCCTGTTTCCAACTGACAGGCAATCAAAGTAAAGCCACCCGAGCCATGACCGCTAGGAAATCTTTCTAATACTTCAAAGCGAGTTACTGCTGGCCTTCCATCAGCAACTACGGCCTGCTTGAGTCGATCCTTAGGATTACGCCCGATTGGCGCTTCAATGATTCCTCTATCCTTCTCAATTATGCCATGTACAATAGCAAGATAACGACGCTTGTTCTTTTTCTCTTTAAGTTGAGCTGCTAAAGCTTCATGGGCTTTATTGTTTTTTGCCACCATCAAAAGACCACTAGTATCTTTATCAATCCGATGCACTATACCTGGACGGATTGTGCCATTAATCGCTGAAAGATTTTCAAGATGATACATTAAGGCATTAACCAATGTCCCAGAGGAATGCCCATTCGACGGGTGAACAACCATTCCTTGAGGCTTGTTAATCACTGCCACGTCATCATCTTCATACACAATATCTAAAGGAATATTTTCCGCTACAATATCAAGGACTTCTGGCTCTGCTGCTTCAAATTCAATAGTATCACCCGTTTTGACCTTATATTTGGCTTTTTTTAGCTGGCCATTGACTGTCACTTTTTGAGAATCAATCAGACTGCCAATTAAAGTACGTGAGAAGTCTGTCATAGTAGCCAAAGCTTTGTCAAGACGCTGCATATTATTTTCTTCGTTTACAACAATTATTTCCAAAACTATCTCCTCTCTTACTCTTAGTTCGCTTCTGGTTTTTCATCTTTATCAAACAAAATTGACAAAATCAATAAGACAAAACCTATTGATAACAAGGCATCTGCAACATTGAAAATCGCAAAATTAATAAAATCCGTTTGAAACATATCCACGACAAATCCCTGACGAATACGATCAATCCAGTTCCCAAGAGCACCTGAAATAATCAGGCTAAGTGCAATATTGTAAGGAATTTGTTCCTGCTTTTTCCAAAGAAAATACAAGGCAACCACAATTGCAATCGGCGTCAAAATATTAAAAAGCCATTGTTGTCCTTCTAACATCGACCAAGCGGCCCCAGAATTCGTCAAACGTGTCAAACTCATGATACCTGGAATAAACTTTTTAACTGTGCCAAACGCAATATTTTGCACAACCCAGTTTTTAACTAACTGGTCAAATAAAATACCAAACCCAATAATTAATAAAGAAAGAATCTTTTTCATGGCTATAAGTATAACAAAAAAAGCCGGCAAATTGCCAACTCTTATTAGAAATTACTTATTTCAAGCTTTAATTTCAAACTTGAATTTGAGCATAGGAAAACCCCACAGGGCTTTCCGTTGAACAACGCGGTCGAATGACCCGATGTTCTTTGTTTTACGACGGTTATGAGAGGGGAACGATATTATTTTCTTCTCATAACCTAGTTCAAAGCATAGGAAAAGCCCCATAGGGCTTTCCGTTGAACAACGTGGTCGAATTGACCCGATGTTCTTTGCTTTACATATTTCCGTGCATTACGACAAAGAAAGCACCTTCAGGGTCACGGAGCATTGCAAAATCACCGTAAGGAGTGTTCTTCATGATGTTCTCAACCTTAGCACCAAGTGACTCAGCTTTCTTTGCAAAGCTTTCAACGTCTTCTTCTGCAAAAGTTACAGACCATTGTGATTGATTGTTGAAATAGCTTGGGAAGTCACTACCTGTATAAATTCCAAGAATTTGATCAACTGTCAAATAAGTCATTTCTTCACTCTTGACTTCTTCTTTTGGTGCCCAGTTGAAGACTGCTTTGTAGAAATCGACTGTTTTATCGAATTCCTTAGCCACTTCAAGTTCATACCAAAGAAGACCGTTTTGTTCTGTATAGCTATCATTCAATTGTTCAGATTGTACAATACCAAGTGGGGCACCAGCAGGGTCACTTGCAATTGTGAATAAACCTCCAGGCATTGGTGTAGCTGGCATATAAGTCATTCCACCATTGGCATTGATGTCTGAGATTGTTTTTTCAATATCATCCGTCTCAAAATAAGTTAGCCAAGCGCTTGGTTGACCTGGATTCATCTTTCCTGAAAGTCCACCAATTGTCTTCTCTCCATTCATGAGAATATGATATTCAAATGTTTCATCGCCAATTGATTGGCTTGTCCAACCAAACAGCTCTGTATAGAACTTGATTGCTGCTGCTGTATCGTTTGCAGATACTTCTACCCAGCCTGGAAGGCCTTTTCCGTGTGGTGCTGTTGTCATGTGACAACCTCCTTTTTATGATATGAGTTCAATACTTAACCCACAGAGGCTAATATTGAAACTTTATTTATAACTTATAAAATTATTTTATCATGTTTTCTCAGAGTAATCTCGTCATCTTGCTCAAGATGCAAAACGAGCTTGCCCAGAAGCGCAGAAAATTAGGAAACTGACGTCTAGCCCGCTAAACTCAGTTAATCAAAATAAACGAAGCTGGCCCTCTGTTTCTTCCAAGCTGTTTCCTTTTGAAATTTCCGAAGCAATCTCATCGTCCAAAACAGCGCGCTTGATATCTGTTCGCTTATCTTTTCCCGAAAAGCCACCTAGCTTTCCATCTTTTTGCGTCACACGATGACAAGGTAAAATAATCGGCAAAGGATTCTTTGACAGAGCCTGCCCCACAGCTTGCTGGCCTTTTGGGCTTCCTACTCGTGCCGCCATCTCCTGATAAGAAATGGTCTGGCCTGATGGAATATTCAAAAGTTCCAGCCAGACGGCCTGCTGAAAGGCAGTTCCTCTGGTCAGTCGATAG
>JAIRUS010000036.1 GCA_031254295.1 Streptococcaceae bacterium
AGACATAAGAAAAGCCCAGATTATCTCCGAGTAGTTGGAGATGGTGTCACCATGCTTGGAGTTACAGCCGCTTCTATCTTTTTGACTCCAGAAACAGGAGGACTTTCAGATGCGGCAGGAGCTACAGCGGACGCCGCTTTGACAGCCGAGCTTGAAGATGCACTCGCGACGGAAACTGAGGAAGAAGTCGTTAGTGAAACTGTGGTTGAAAACACAAGTAATGAGGAACTCATACAAAATGGAGAAAAGTTCTCAAATCATAGTGACATATTTACAGAATTAAAAGACCACGCTAATTTACCTAGGGAGGGAGAACCTAACTCGTCCACAGATTTATTTAGAGATAATCAGCTAGTCCAGCGAAGGTACTATGATGAAAATGGAAGAGCATTACGTGACATAGATTTTAGTCATTCGAATGGAGACAGTAGTCATACTTTTCCTCATACTCATGATTGGACATGGGAAGGGAATAATTCAACAAGAAGTGGACATTGAGAAGGAAAAATAAATGAAAAATATACATGACAGTGAGATATTAAATTTCAGCTTGAATCTTAAAGAGAAAAAACTTGAATTAAAATTACTTTCGGATACAAATGAGGAGTTTATAGTTGAATTTTTAGATGTATTTTCTTATTCGTTTGACGAACCGAATAGTTATACTATTTTGTACGATATTACACAAATGGCAGAGAAGAAAGATTTACTGATTGCAAGTAAAAAAGAGCTAATTGACGCTAGAAAACATTTGGTTGAATCAAGTTGGTTTGGAACAGCAGAAGACTATAATGATTTTTTGATAAAAAATGACTATCAGGGATATTTGATTTATTCCTCAATCGGAATGCATGGTTTGGTGATTGCAAAAGAGATGAAAGTTATTTGATTTGACAAAATTAAAAAAATTATACAATAATTATCTTCTCTTAGTCTTATATTTCAGTTTTTCTCTTTTTTGGAAAAATAAATAAGAGGCCAATATGAAAAATAAAATAAGAAAAATTAATAGAAAAAAACTAGAGAAAATTAAAAATAAAATTTCCTCTGATGATTTATTTTTGGAGTTAGACGGCAATGATTTACAAACGATTGATGACTATCTTGATTTCATGGGAACAAAACTGAATTTCCCAGTAAAAGGTAAATCTATTGACGGCTATCTTGACTGGATGACGGATTTACAATGGTTAAAAAAGAAGAGATATATTCTAGTTATTGAAAATTTTAATCAATTTTTATTGAGAGATCCAGCGAAAAAAAAGATAATCATGGATACTTTTGAAGAAGTGGTACTTCCTTGGTGGGAAAAAGATATAAAGAAGCACATGGTAGGAGGAAAACCTCAACCATTTAACCTTTATATTGTTGAATAATTTGAAATTAGCTTTTTGTATCGGAGAGGTGGTCTATAACGGGCAAAGGTAGTCATGAATTTCCACACAGACATACATGGGACTGGACACAAAAACCACCTAGAAGTAAATGAGGATAGAATAAATGATGCGAAGCTTTCACGATTATGAGATTAAAAATTATAAAGTAGAAATCAATGGTGAAAATAGTTATATAGAATTTATAGTGTCAAGTGATTCAATGACGAAACAAATTATTTTTGACAAGATGCTAGCTTTTAAAATTGAAGATGTAAATAACTTTCAAAATGTTATTTTAGATATATTAGAATTGAATGTAGATAGCCTAGTTCAAGTGAACAGTTTATTTTTCGAGAAAAAAAGAGACTATATGTGGCCAATAGATTTTGATACAATTCAAGATTTAAAAGATTATTTAGTTCAAAATAGCTTCAAAGCCTTTATAATATCCTCGTCTTTGGGATTAAATGGTTGGATAATCGCAAAAGAAATGAAAGTTATTTGATTTGACAAACATTGAAGTTTTAAAAGAGCGAGTAGGTTGGGGCGAGGAATTTCTATTTCGCTACAAGAACAATGAGTATTGGATTAGTCAGAATGAGTTTGGCATTTATTTGACAAAAGTGGATACAAAAGGAAATTTGACACAAAATTTTTCTACGGCTGATGATTTATTTAGAGATGGCAGAGTTAATGGAGAAAAAATAGATGATATTTGGGAAGAGATAAAAAAAGAATTTTGATTTGTTTTAGAATAGTTTGACCATTTGAAAGTTGACAGAGGAAAATCTATGAATTTAGAAAAAGCTATAGAATTGGTAAAGAAATGGATTGAAGAAAAAAGAGAGAGCTTTGTTACCTCTTCAGTAAAAACTGAGGTTATTAAGGATTTTCCTAGAATTTTTGAATTTTCAATGGACTATAATGACTGTTTAGCTCAAATAATTGTAGGAGATGGAATGTATACTCCTTATCGTTTTATCGCGTTTGAGATTGTTGCTTTCGTTGATGGAGGAGTAAAATATATCTTCACTTGGTATGATAAAGAAAATGATGAGAGTGCAGATATTATCGAAAATCTTGATAAAGGGTTAAATTTTTTGATTCAGCAACAGGAACAAAATAATGAGTGAATTTTCAGCAATCAAAGATTCAGTTAAAAAATGGGTAGAGAATAATCTTAAAGACTTTAATGAAAATGGCTTAAGTGTAACGGTTGAAATTGATAATCTAAGAGCTTATAGAGTGATATTTCAAAGTGATTTAGGGATTGCAGAAGCTGCGATTAATAAACCTGATTTTGCACCATATAGATATATTGATTTTGGAATTTTTTTTGATTCGGAAAAAGCAGAAATATTCTTTTATGATAAAAAAGGTGATACAGCAGAATATATTATTGAAAGTATTTCTACTAAATTAAAGAAGCTATACAATTAATCAGCACTAGAGACATGAACGCAGAAGCGTGGTATCAATATTATGCTTACTACGCAGAGCCGATGATAGAGCAGAAAGTGGTCGAACGCTATTTTAACGGTAGACAACGGCCAACTCACACCGAAGCCAGTTTCAGCGGATACAGGAGAGATGCTGGAAACTTTACAATACCATACCCAATGGGTCCACAGCTTACAGACAGTTCCAGAAATAATACTCAACCAGCTGTAAGACATAAGAAAAGCCCAGATTATCTCCGAGCTGTTGGAGATACTGCCTTGATGGCAGGTGTTACAGCCGCTTCTATCTTTTTGACCCCAGAAACAGGAGGACTTTCAGATGCGGCAGGAGCTACAGCGGACGCTGCTTTGACGGCCGAGCTTGAAGATGCATTGGCGACTGAAACTGAGGGTGAATTTTCGGCAACAGAGAGTGGGAATGTTGAGACGGAATTAGAAAATGAAGCAAGTAGCGTTCAAAATAAACTTCCCTCAGGGGAAGCTCAAATTCAGCATATATTTGACGATCGGGCAGGGCATCTGTCAGATACGCCAGAAAATAGAGAGCTTTTAGAGAATACTGCTGGTAGCCCTGATAACTTTTCGGGAGGACCAGATAGCTACGGCAATAATTGGTATTCAAAGATAAATTCGGATGGCTCTCAAACTTGGGTGACAACCAGAAATGGAGTGATACAGAATGGGGGAGTAAATGGAGGGTATGACCGACCCTGAGACGGGCTTCAGCAACAATCCAAAGAACCCTTTAAAATAGGAGGAAAAACGATGTATACAAAGCATGAGGCTTTATTAGCTAGCTACACACTTCTTGATGATATACATGATGAACAAAAAAAGAAAGGAAATAATACGCTTTTACGTTTAATTAGCGATATGAATCCTTTCATTTGGTCAGATTTGACAACAGGAGATTCATCACTTTGGTCTGATCGGATTAAATGTGCAACAAGTGTTAAGGAGAATGACGAGTTGAGCTCTCAAGAATCATTTGATATTCTAGTTTCATTTTTGAAATATGAAAAAAAGACATATAACTTTGATGATGAATCCAATTACGACGTAGAAAAATTAATAAATGAGATGAAAGCTCCTCAATATCAGGATAGATGGGTTCAACTTCTTGAACGTGCAAAGGCGTACCTAACAAGTAGGAGGAAAGCCCAGACCTTTTAATGTCTATATTGTTGAATAATTTTCAAATAGGCTTCTTTGTACGATATGAGAAAGTAAGTAGATAATATTTCTTAAAGGTTATATTATAAGTTCTTCTCTGGGATTAAATGGTTGGATAATCGCAAAAGAGATGAACTCAGAACCATATACAAATGTAATAACTCGAAAATGATATAATGAGACCAACCAAACGTTGGCTTTTTTAATACTAAATCAAGAGTTAGAGGGAGGATTAAGAAAAAATTATGCGTGTTTTATATACAGAAATTACTTCAGATCTCACAGAAATTCTGACAAAAGAGCTTATGCAACTGCGAGGTCAGAATAAACAGATTTTTTATATCGTGCCAAGCTCACTCTCGTTTGAAAAAGAGCGCGAGATTTTGGAGCAGAGAAAACTTTTAGAAGAACTATCTCAAAAGGACGAGGTGGCAATTTTTGATGTCTTGGTGACGCGTTTTAAGCAACTACCATATTACTTTCAAGATCGGGTAAGTTTTGCTAAAAAGACCGAATTAACGTCAATTGGAGAAGCGATGCTTTTCCGTAAAGTTTTACGGAGCTTTAGAGATGGGGAATTACTTTATTTTGACAAAATGCGTGATTCTCAGAGCTTTATCGAAAAGTTGGTGCAGCTTCGATCAGAGATGAAGACAGCCAATCTTAATCCAGATGATCTCGTGATTGGTGGCTTATCTGACTCTGAAAAAAATCAAGACTTAGCCAAGATTATGAGAATTTTTGAGTCCTATTTAGCTGAAAAATTTGTTTCAGAAGATGGATATAGTCTGTTTATTGATGATTTGGTGAGAGGAAAATATAATGAGAAAGTAAAGTCATCAATTTTTGTAATTGCTGGCTTTACGCGTTTTTCAGCACAGGAACGAATGCTTGTAAATGCACTAGATGCAGATGGAGAAGTCATTGTTGGAACTTATGCGAGTAAATATGCACTTAAACAACACGCCAGCGTACTTGGAGTTTATGCTGATTCAGTAGATATGATTGACAGTTTAGGGACGAAAGAAATTGAGGAACGAGAGACAAAAACTGTCAATCATGTTTACACAATTTTGACAAAAATCTGGGAAAAAGAAAACGATTTTCTACTTACAGATATAGAGATAGACGACAATATCTTAGCTAAAAATGCCGAAAAAATTGAGATTTGGGAAGCTGAAAATGTCAATGCCGAAGTTGAAATGGTGGCGAAACAAATTCATCAAAAAATTGTCAGAGAAAATAAACTTTACAAGAACTTTACAGTGTTAGTTGGAAGCTCTGCAAAGTATGAATTGCCAATTAAGCAAATATTTGAGCTCTATGACATTCCATACTTTTATTCACAGCCAGAACTGATGCGCAATCATCCATTGATTGTACTTCTTGAATCATTGCAAGCAATAAAGAAGAATAACTATCAATCGGTTGACGTGGTTAATTTACTCAGAACTCAGCTTTACAGTGTTGTAAAGTCAGATTTACAATATCTTGATAGTTTTGAGTATTATTTAAAGAAGTTTAAGATTCAAGGAAAGACAAAATTTTCTCGAAGTTTTGATGCTACCAACTATCCTGAGAATCCCCTGAACTTTGAGAAGTCATATTTTGAAAAAGCAGGGGAAATCGAGAAGATTCGTGAGCATTTGATTGCGAAGAACTCACCTCTAGCTGAACTCTTAGGAACTAAAAAGTCAAATGCTCAAAATATCCTGAAAAAATTTTTGAAGTTCTTAGAATCTGGAAGTATTCCCCAAAATTTTCAGGAACTTTACAAGAAATCAGGAGATGAAAACATCAAAGATAAACATCAGCAGGTTTGGAAGTTATTTCAAACTAGTTTACAGGAGTTCCAAGAGGTTTTTTCTGATGAGCAGATGACACTTGATGAATTCTTTGATATTTTGGTATCAGGTGTAAAGCAAGCGACCTATCGTCAAGTTCCTGCGACTGTTGACTCTGTCAGAGTTCGTGATTATGAGTTGGTACAAGCACGTGAAAATGACTATGTATTTGCTATTGGCCTAACAAATACTAATTTTCCACATGTCAAGAAAAATACAACTTTACTGACAGAAAGTGATCGTGCACTCATCAATGAAAACAGTCATGATGGGAAGTTTCTCGAAGTTTTGGAAGCGACCAATCTAACAAAATCTAGCTTTACAACGCTATCGCTTTTAAATGCAGCTACAGAAAAACTTGTTCTTTCAAGTCCAAAAATATTTGAAAATCAGCAAGAAAATGAAATCACGCCACTTTTTCAACTGCTTATATCGTATCAGGTAGTAGTTAAGAAAGTCTATGGGGCTAATATTTATGAAGGTCTTGTTCACGTGGGAACGCTTGAGTCAACGATGCGCTCTATTTTGTTGATGGATTTATCGGAGCAGTCGGAGAGTGATTTCTGGATAAAAATTAGAAATTATTTGATTGAAAGGAATCATAAATTTGCTGTTTTGACAAAGCTTGATAACAATGACATCAAGTCAAATGGGCTTTCAGCTGAGGTGTCAAGTCAGCTTTACAGTAAGTTGACAGCATCCGCTTCATCATTTGAAGAATTTTATACTTGTGAGTATCGATATTTTTTGGATAAGACCTTAAAGTTACAAGAGCTTGAAGAAGTTACATTGGAGTCAAGTACAATCGGAAATTATTTCCATCGAATCTTTCAACTTTTGTTAGAAGACGGATCAGCCGAACTTTTAAAATCAGATAGATTTGATGAAAAGTTTTCTGAGGCCAAAGGGAAAGTCGATAAGGAATATCGTAAAGTGTTTGAGCGAGATTTCCTGTCAAGGTTTACACAGGCAAATCTGACTGAAATTCTGGAACAGTCAAAGGTCATGGTTCGGAAATCGATTCAAGTTTTTAATGTGCAAAAAAATCAAACAGAGTTAGGCTTTTCAGATATTCGAGGTGTGGGTGTAAAGGGAAAAATTGACTTGGTGAGTCAGTTTGGAAATCTTGTCGGAGCGATTGATTATAAGTCAGGGAGCCATGACTTCAGCTTGACAAGTGTTTTCAACAAGATGAGTTTACAGCTCCTGACTTATTTGGCTGCCTTATCGTATGATCACAATATCTGGGGAGCCTTGTATTTACATCTTCAAAATCCAACATTGAATCTTTCTGAGATAAAGAATCTTTCAGAAGTAAATATAAAACTTTTGAATGAAATGCAGTATAAAGGACTTGTCAATGCAAGTGAAATCTCAGATATGGCGGCTTTACAGGGTTTTGTTCAGGTCAAAGAAGAACGATGGAATAGTTCAGGAAATCAATTTTCAAATGATGATATAAATGACTTGATTGACTTTGCTGTCAGGCAATATACAGATGGAATGGCACGTTTGAACTCGCGTCAACTTTCTGTCAACCCAGTTTACACTCAAAGTGATGACAAGCATAATGTGACAGGCTGTCGTTACTGTCCTTTCAAGTCGATTTGCAGATTTGAAGCGACACGTCATGAAGGAAGATTGATTAATACATTTGCAGATGGAAGCCCGATAAAAGCAGCTGACTGGAAGAAAGTCCTTGCTGAAATGAAAGAGGAAAGTCAAAATGCCTAATGATAAAGTAAAATTAAAACTGACAGACTCCCAAGACTTAGCCATTCATTATGATACGCCAAAAAATGTGTTGGTATCTGCAAGTGCAGGCTCTGGTAAAACCTTTGTCATGACAAATCGGATTATTGAAAAGGTTCGCAAAGGAGTGCCTTTATCTTCACTTTTTATCTCCACTTTTACTGTCAAGGCCGCCGCAGAGTTGAAAAATCGTATCGAGTCGGCCATCAAAAATGAGTTAAGAAGTGATGGAAATTCTGTTGAAGTAAAACAGGTTTACAGCCAGGCTTTACAAGACTTGCCACTTGCCACAATTGGGACAACAGATGCCTTTGTGAATTCTTTTGTGAAAGAATATTACAATGTTGTTCAAGTAGATCCGAATTTTCGAGTTTTGACAGATGTAGCAGAGCAAAACTTGATAAAAAATCAAATTTTTAGTGAGCTTGTCGAAGAACATCTGTCTGTAGAGCAGTCTGAGCGCTTTGAAAAGTTAGCTAAAAATTTCTCAAATGACCGAAATATCAATGGTTTCAAGAATATAGTTTACAAGGTTTACAGTTACTGTCAATCAACTGTAAATGTAGAAAAATGGCTTGATGAAAACTTTTTATTAGGTTTTGAAAAGTTTTCAAAATATGGTGATTTACCTGAGAGTTTGATGAATATTAGCTCTGTTCAAGAAGACTTCAAAGAACTGATGGAACTATTTCAGTTGGGTTTGGATAAGAAAGCCTTATCCAAAAATACAGCTGAAAATGTAAGCTATTGGATTGAGGCGGCAAGCTATCTGTTTGAGGTTTTATCAAGTCAGGACTTCTCAAATTTTTCAGAGCTGATTAATGGCTTGAAAGAAAATGCCAAGCTAAATGGTAATAACTTTAAAGGAAAAGATGCAAAAGAACTCGGGCTTCAAGATAAGTTTTATCAGGTCATGGGAGGAGGTGCTGAAAAACTTCAGGGATCTGTTCCAGCCTTGCTTGAAAAGGTTCGTTTTGCAGAGTTAGTAGAAGGTTATCACGAATCTGCAAAGTTAATGCTCGAAGATTTGCGTGATTTTATTTTAGAGTTTGCAGAGCGTTACATGAAAAAAAAGCGTGATTTATCAGCCTTTGAATTCTCAGATATTTTGCATTTTGCACTTGAGATCTTGGAATCTGAGGAACACCCAGAAATTCTGCAACTTTATCAGCAAAAATATTCAGAAATCATGATTGACGAGTACCAAGATACTAACCAAGCCCAAGAGAAACTGTATCAACTTTTATCAAACGGATATAATATGTTTATGGTTGGAGATATCAAGCAGTCTATCTATGGCTTCCGTCAGGCAGATCCAAGCCTTTTCCAGCATAAATATGACAGTTTTCCACAGGATGAATCTGATGAAAGAAATCGTCTCTTACTGCTTCAGGAAAACTTTCGCTCGCGTAGAGAGGTGCTTGACTTCACAAACGACGTCTTTGTCAAGCTGATGTCAAGCTATAGTGAATCTGAACGACTTGTTTTCCCAAATCGCGATGGCGCTTTACAAGAAAAGTTCGATGAAGACTATCAGTTACCAAGCTTTATTAGCCCAGAAGCAGAACTCTTGCTTTACAGTTCTGATAGTCCATTAGATTCTGACAAATCTAGCGATTCGACTGAAGCCGATACAATTGAGCTTACAAATGGTGAGATTGAATTAGCTGCTAGCAAAATCATCAGGCTGATCAACAATAAAATTGCTCCAAAAGATATTGCTCTGCTCGTACGTACAAAGTCAAATAATGAAAAAATCAAAGAGATATTTGAGTCGCATAATATTCCAGTCGTGCTTGATGATGTACCAGAAAATTATCTGAAATCAATTGAAATTCAGGTGATGTTAGATGTCCTTAGAGCTGTGAATAATCCTCTATTTGACATTTCACTTGTCGCGACGTTACACTCACCCTTATTTGGTTTTACAGAGGATGATTTGGCAAAGATTAGCCTTCAAAAAGGAGAAAACTTCTGGGAAAAACTTCATTCAGAAACTTTACAGCTTGACAGTCAACTTTACAGTAAGTTGATAAGTTTTGAAGATACATTTGTAAAGTGGCGTAATTTATCAGCAATGTCAGCGGTACATGAACTGATTAATCAGATTTATCTTGACAGCTTTTATATGGAATATGTCGGTGCGTTGCCAAATGGTGAACAGCGGCAAGCGAACTTGCAGGCTCTGATGTCACGGGCTTTATCTTATGAAAGTAATGGTTATAAGGGTTTGGTCAAGTTCATTGACATGATTGACAACTATTTACAGCAAGAAAATGATTTGGTTGATGTCAATAATCGCTTGCCACAAAATGCGGTTCGAGTGCAAACAATTCACAAATCTAAAGGCCTGGAGTTTGACTACGTCTTTATTATGAACTTTAATACAAAGTTCAGTATGCAGGACTTCCGGAGCGATATTTTACTGGATAAGGAACTCGGAGCAGGTATCAAGTTTACAGCCGATTTGTCAACTGACAAGAAAATTATTTCAGAGTTTCCACATGCCTTAGTCAAGATGGAAACAATTCCCTATCTTGTGAATAAGCAAAGAATGACACAACAAATCATTGAAGAAGAGATGCGGATGCTTTACGTGGCCTTTACACGTGCTAAGAAAAAGCTCTATATGGTAGGAAAAGTCAATAAATCAGATGAAATTGAGAAAGAAGCAAGTTTAAACCTTGAAAAACTGCCAAGGAAGGGATATTTAACTTGGATTTTAGCCTTGTTAAATTTTTTAACAGAGCAAAAGAAGTCGCTGATTTTTGATGGTGTAAAGACGACTGTAAACTTTAACCTTGATGAAGAGATTCACCTAAATGTCTTATCAGACCTAGAAGCTAATCAGTCGAATTCAAGTTGGAAGGAAACTTTAGAAGTTGGTAGGGCATTTGTTGAAGCTAAAAAACTGATGGAGTTTGACGGCTATAATCTAGAAGCAACTAAGCTATCGAGTACTTTGTCGCCGAGTATGCTGGAACGACAGATACGTCAATATGATGAAGAGTCAATTCCGGAGAAAAACTTTGAGTTTAAACTTGATATGCTTGACAGTAAGGTTTACAGCTCAGCAGATAGAGGAACTGTGGTACATAGCTTCATGCAGCATATAGACTTTACAAATCTAAATCTTTTCAACTTACAACAAGAGCTTGATGAGATGAACCTCCCCGAAGAATTAAAAGAAGCGATTGACATTCCTAAAATCTTGACATTATTTGAGACTAACCTTGGTAGAGCCATGATAAAAAATGCAGCAAATCTTCGACTTGAACAACCATTTTCGATGCTTAAAACGATTGAAAATAAAGGAAAAGTAATCGATCAGACAGTCGTTCGAGGAATTATAGATGGCTACTATATTGAGGACGATAGCATCGTATTGTTTGACTATAAGACAGATAGATTTGAGGACTCTTCTCAAATAGAAGAAATCAAGTCACAATATATTGAGCAACAAGAACTTTATGCAGAAGCTCTGGCGAAGGCAAACTCTGGACGTAAAGTTGAAAAATACTTGATATTACTAGGGGGGCCAGATAGGGTTGAAATCGCAAGATTATAGGAGAAAAGAATAAATGGCAGTATATGATTTAGGAAACTTTGTAGAAATGAAAAAACCACATGCTTGCAAGATAAAGTCAACTGGCAAACATGCAAATCATTGGGAAATCATGCGTGTAGGTGCAGATATCAAGCTATGCTGTGCAAACTGTGATCGTGAGATCATGATGAGTCGCTGGGACTTTGAGAGAAAGCTGAAAAAAGTTTTGAATTAAAGTGTCAACTTACTTTAGAATATGAAAAATAGATAAAAAAAGAATTCTTGACAAATAACTTACGAAGGTGTAAGATCGTCAAGAATTTTAAAATAAATAGATCTTAGGGAATCTTATATAGTTTATGAAAATTAGGAAAACATCAGTCAAAAGCTTTTTCGTGTTAGTCGGAACGCTGACTTTTCTTTGGGCTTTGGCAATGGATTTACATGATTATTTGTCATTATAGATTGAGATTGTTATTCTTATATTAAATGTAACCTTGAAAACCTTAGTTTGCTATCTTCGATTTTCTCAGAATAAGAAAAATTCAAAAAGAGAATCCAGATTTTGTCCAGAACTATAAAGACTTGAAAAATTTGAAGAAATCATAAAAAATCCACTCATTTTGTGAGCGGATTTTATACGACAGTCAGTTCATGAATTGTTCGCCCTTCAGCATCGAAGAGTTCGAGCCATGAGTTGGTGCCCGCAAAGTAGAGGAAGTGTCCCATTTCGTTGACAGATTTGACGATGATATCTTCGGTCGTTGTATAGTTTTCAGGATTCCACTTGTCTTTTTGTTCTTCACGGATATTAAGGGCAAATCTTGCACCAAAGCCTATCGAGCCGTCTTTCAAAAGTGGAATATCAGCCGCCATTTTTGCGCCAGCTTTAATCAACATTTCGTTTGATTTTTGCCAGAAGATAGTAGCCGAAGCATCTTTGCGATTCAGATGAAATTCGATGTCAGCGATTGATTTTTTCCAACGATGTTGAGCTTTAGCTGTCACATATTTTTTCTTTTCAAGTTTGATTCCAAAACTTGATAGAGCTTGGAGAGCATCGTCAAGTTCTTGTCTGTAAATCTTTAAGATGTGGCTAGAAAGGCTTATTTTATCTAGTTTTGTTTCCAGTTTTAGGCTGGCTTCTTCGGCCAGCTCAAGCAAATAGTAATAAGCTTGGAGAAGCTCTAAATCTGTATTACCGAGATTAAGAATCACAACCTTATCAAATTCAAGTTTTTCAATACGTGATATATCTGTTCCAATCATTTTTATTTGATTTTTCTTAGTTAAAAGAAAAATTTCATTTTCATTGAAAGCGAAGCGCGCGTGATTGCAGCCAAAAATCCGAACGGTAACGGAATTTTTCAGAGAAATTTGAATCTCTTTTTCATCAAGTGTGACCATGAAAGTTGTCTTTTTCATTTATCAGATTGCCTTTCTTTTGGCGATTTTCTTAGGTTAATTATAGCAGATAAAAGGTTAGCACTCGATAAATAAGAGTGCTAATTTATTGTCAAATTTGGTCAAACTATGATATAATATTTCCATGAATAACGAAGAATATTATAAAGAACTTGGTGTAAACAAGGACGCAAGCCAAGATGAAATAAAAAAGGCTTACAGAAAGTTATCAAAGCAGTATCATCCAGACTTGAATAAAGATTCAGGTGCAGAAGATAAGTATAAAAAGGTACAGGAAGCTTATGAAACTTTAGGCGATTCAGAAAAACGCGCAAATTATGACCAATTCGGTGCAGCAGGTGCAAATGCTGGAGCTGGTTTCGAAGGTCAAGGCGGATTCTCTGGCTTCGGTGGTGGTTTTGGCGGATTTGAAGATATCTTCTCAAGTTTCTTTGGTGGTGGAGCACAAGCTAATCCAAATGCACCTCAGCAGGGAGATGACTTACAATATCGTGTAAACCTGACTTTTGAAGAAGCAATTTTTGGTGCTGAAAAAGAACTCAAATATAGCCGAGAAGATAACTGTAAAACATGTAGTGGTTCAGGTGCTAAGGCTGGTACACATGCAGAGACCTGTACAAAGTGTCATGGTCGCGGTGTTGTAAATGTTGTAGCCAATACACCACTTGGCCGTATGCAAACACAGCAGACCTGTGACGTTTGTCATGGTCGTGGTAAGATAATCGCAAGCCCATGTGAGACTTGTCATGGTTCTGGTCATCAAAAACAAGCTCATACAGTCAAGGTCAAAGTCCCAGCAGGAGTTGAGACAGGTCAACAAATGCGTTTGCAAGGCCAAGGTGAGGCGGGTACAAATGGAGGTCCATTTGGTGACTTGTATGTTCGTTTCCAAGTAGAAGCATCTAAGATTTTTGAGCGTGACGGCAGTGAAATTTATTATCAGATGCCGATTAATTTTATTCAAGCGGCGATGGGCGATGAGGTAGAAGTTCCAACGGTTCACGGTAATGTGAAGTTGAAGATTCCTGCAGGTACGCAGACTGGTACGAACTTCCGATTGAAAGGAAAAGGCGCACCAAGACTTCGCGGCTCAGGACTTGGCGATCAGCATGTTGTAGTAAATCTTGAAGTACCTAAATCCTTAAACGAAGCGCAGAAAAAAGCCTTGGATGAGTTCGCAGCAGCCTCGGGTGTAAATGTAAACAAGCAAAAAAAAGGATTATTTAGATAAATAAACAGCCTTCAAATTGAGGCTGCTGAAAAAGTCAACTTTTGAAGAAAATCCGATTTTTAAATCGCTCAACTTTTCCAAAATAAATAGTTTTTCAGCAGCCTCTTTAAATATGAGAGCTGTTTTTCTATTTTAGTATAAGTTGACTAACCTATAAATTTTTTACCACGTTTGCGCATGATAAACTTTTCAATCTCAATGACGACAAAGATTGTCATCGCAAGCCCAATTGCAATCAGCCAATGATAGGGTGTGAGATACACAATCTGGAGAATATTCATGAGAGCTGGCACTGTCATAAAGAAAACCGTGATTGTAAGGGAAAGTAAAGTTGTCCAGAAAATCATCTTGTTCTTATGCAGGCCTGATTTTGCCAAAGATTCATTTGACTTGGCATTGAAGATATGGAAAGTTGAAGCGAGAGTAAGAACAAAGAAGGCCATAGTCTGTCCGAGTTGGTGGTTTGGATTGATGGCTCCGATATTAGCAAACCGTCCGACAGCATACCCAATCAGAGTAATGATGATAAATGTTGTCGAGGAAGTTACAATACGTTGCCAGACACCTCTAGAGAATAAACTTTCCTTTACAGCGATTGGAGCTTGTTGCATGATATGCGAATCCGCACACTCACGGCTCAAGCCGAATCCAGGGATTCCATCGGCCAGCACATTGATGTAAAGTAACTGTAAACCTGTAAAGGGAAGTCCCCAACCAATGATAGCTCCAATGAGCATGACCAATATTTCTGCAACATTGGCAGAGAGAAGATAGTAAATTGTTTTCTTGATATTGGCATAGACACGACGCCCTTCACGAATAGCTGCCACAATCGTAGCGAAGTTGTCATCAGCCAGTATGATATCCGATGCTCCTTTTGCCACCTCAGTCCCTGCGATTCCCATGGCTGTCCCGACATCGGCTACCCGTAGGCTCGGTGCATCATTGACACCATCGCCTGTCATGGCGACAATCTGTCCCTTAGCTTGCCAGAGCTTTACAATACGAAGCTTGTCCTCGGGTGACACGCGGGCATAGACTGAGATTTGCTCGATTTTATCCGAAAGTTCATCGTCGCTCATTTTATCGAGTGTCAGTCCGTCAATAACCAAGTCCCCATCGCGATAGATATCCAGTTCTTGGGCAATGGCTTTGGCTGTCAAGGCATGATCGCCTGTAATCATGATGGGTTTGATACCTGCTGCGCGTGCATCTGCAACAGCGTCTTTTGACTCAACCCGAGGTGGGTCAATCATCCCAACAATTCCATAGAAAGTTTGGCCTTCTTCAAGGCTAGTTAGGTCCTCTGGAAGCTCAGAAATTGTTTTGAAAGAAACAGCCAGTACACGAAGGGCTACACTTGCGAAAGCATCATGAACTTTTTCAGCTTCTTCACATTCATCTGATGGGTTTTTAACAGAATGAATAATCTTGTCAAAGGCACCTTTTGTTGTGACAAGTAACTTTCCGTCGTTATATTTTCTAACTGTTGTCATCTTTTTTCGCGTGCTATCAAAGGGTAGCTCGTAGACAATATCTGGAAGAGTTTCAGGGTTATAAATCTGATTGTCAATCATGAGGCGGATAATAGCCGCTTCGGTCGGATCACCATGAATTTCCCAATTATGATTATGTTGTTCAGCTTTGGCTTGGAGGACATTGCCAAAAAGCGCGAGTAATTTGTCACCCTCGTCTGAAAGTTGTGTGTCAGCTTTGATGTCTTCAGGAGGGGTACCGATTTTCCAGATTCGCTGAATCTCCATTTGGTTCTGGGTGAGCGTTCCAGTCTTATCCGACGCAATAACTGACGCATTTCCAAGGGTTTCCACAGCAGGAATATTTCTGACAATGGCGCGTTTCTGAGCCATATTTTCAACCCCATAGATAAGGGAAAGTGTCACAATGACAGGCAGTGTCTCAGGGACTGCGGCAATACCTAGGATTACAGCAATCATCATATTTTCAAGTAGTGGTAGAGAATCGTTGAGGGCATTGATAATGAAAATCAAGCCACCAGCTGCAAAGGCGATAAGAGCCAGGCGTTTTGCAAGGCTGTCAATGCGCTTTTGCAAAGGCGTTTTGCCTTTTACTTGTTCCTCAAGCAAGCTGGCAATTTGCCCCATTTGAGAATTCATACCAGTTGCGACGACGATACCTTGCCCAGTTCCATTAAGAATATTTGTACCAGAGAAAATCATATTTTTTTGGTCACCAAGTGGGAGATCATCTTCAAAGGTCAAATCAGTATCTTTGCTGACAGGTTCTGATTCTCCAGTGAGTGAAGCTTCATCTGTCTGGAGAGAATTTCCAGTCAGGAGGCGAATATCCGCACCGACCGCCATACCAGCCGTAAGCTTGATAATATCACCACAGACGAGATCTTCTGATGAAATGACAACTAACTTTCCATTACGTAAAACTGTCGAGGACGGAGAGGACATCTTTTTTAAGGCCGCAAGAGCTGTTTCAGCACGTCCCTCTTGATAGGTCGCAACGGCTACATTGATGATAACGATGAGTAAAATCACGATAGGTTTAATGAAGCCATCTTGATTGACATAAGATAGATAAATAGCGGGAATCATGACAATCAAAAGAATAATATTCATGATTTCGAGTAGATGTTTTAATGCCTTTTGGAGAATGTTTTTCTCTTTCTTTTCGTTAAAAATATTTTTGCCATAGGCTTGCCGATTCTTCTCAACCTGTTGCGTGCTAAGTCCATCTTTAAAATCTGAATTGTACTCAACCTGAATAGCAGAGAGCTCTTTTTTATAGTATTCAGTCATGTTTTCTCCTTAAAAATATAATATTTCTTTAATAATTTTATAAGAAAATACTTAATTGCAACAAAACTTAAAATGCTATAATTAAAAAATGGAAGAAGTTGTGACAAATGGCTTAGTTCTCTACTCGCGTGCTTATAAAGAACGTGATCGACTGATTAAAGTCTACACTGAAAAGTTTGGAAAGCGTCAATTTTTTATAAAAAATGCGGTAAATTCAAAATTTGTAGCTTCTTTACAGGCCTTTACAAGTGCTGAACTCGTTGCGACCATCAATGATTCAGGCTTTTCATTCATACAAGATATTAGTGAAGTTAAGCATTATCAGCGAATTTTGGAAGACTTTGAAGCGAATGCCTATGCGAGTTATATTGTGAGCTTGGCCGATATTGCGATTGAGGACGGTGAATATGATGCAGCCCTTTATGCTTTCTTGATTCAAATACTTGAGATGATGAATCGAGGAAAAGATGTAAAGGTGTTGACAAATATTTTTGAGTTACAGCTCTTATCACGCTTTGGCTCAGGGCTAAATCTATCCGAGTGTGTCATCTGCGCACGTCAAGATCTCCCAATGGACTATAGCTTTGCTTTTAATGGTTGTCTTTGCCAAGATCATTTTGATCGAGACAGTCACCGCCTACATATAGAACCAAACATCATCTATCTAGCCAATCAATTTTTAAACATCTCACTAGAAACTTTAGAAAGCATCTCTGTAAAAGATGAGAACAAAAAGCAACTTCGTAAATTTATAGATATACTCTATGATGAGTATGTCGGGATAGAAACCAACGCCAAAAAATTTATAAACAGTATGGATGATTGGGCTGGAGTTTTGAAAGATAAAAAGTGAGTTAAAGCTAGTAAAAATAAATTTCTAGAACATGTGTAAAGTTTCTTTACATTGAGTTTACAGTAGCTTTACAGTAAATAAAATTTAGATTTCCATACTAAATATTTGACAAATAAACTTCAGAGTCGTAATCTGATGAAGTGTCAAGAATTTATCATGAATTTTGGGGAATCTAAAAAACAATTATTGGGAAGGAGCGTCTTGTGGCTGAGTCTAGGCATTTTTATATTTTTTGTCCTTTACGCAAACTATTTCGGCTACCAGCCATGACGAAGCCGGTGACGAACTCCCCACTGACGACTACGTTAAATATACTAGCCCAAAGCGTCCTGACAACATCTATTGTCAATGATGCGCAAAAAGTGGATGAGTTCAGACGACAGGAATTACAAGTGTCACAGGAACGACGACTTCAGGTAGTACAGGAACTATAGCAGATACAGCAAGTAGTCTTCTCGCTTCGATTTCTCCTATATTGATTTTTCACAGTCTAATTGCGGAGGGTACTCACACATTCCCTCATACTCATGATTGGACGTGGGATGGCGAAAATCCAACAAGAAGTGGGCATTAAGTAAAATAGAGGCTTAAGATGAAAGATATACACGATAGCGAAATATTAGAAGTGAGAACGAAGCTAAAAGAGAGAGAAGTAGAATTACTGTTAAAGTCTGATACAAATGAAGACTTTAAAGTTGTATTTAAAGATGTTTTCTCGTTTTTGATAGAAAATCCGCTAACGACGAGTATTGTTTTAGAAATTAATGAATTTCCAACAGAAAAATTTTACATAACAGATGACAAACTAAGAACTGTAGACAAGCAATTAATGGTACATGCCCGCTTTATAGATAGTGATTCATATAATAGGGCAATAAAGGACTATAAAAGTTATATTATAAGTTCATCTTTGGGGTTAAATGGCTGGATAATCGCCAAAGAAATGAAAGTTATTTGATCGCACATTTTTTGCCCCCTGAGTTGCGTTCCAAGCACTTCTAAGATATACTAAAGCAATATGGCAAATCAATATTTTATAAATATTCCCCTTACTCTTGAGACTGAGTTTAGGATTGAAAATCCAGCTAAGCATCATATTTTTAATGTGATGAGAGCGAGAAATGGTGAAAAGTTTGAGCTTGTTTTTTCTGATGGGAAAATCGGGCTGGCTGAAGTGACAAACGCTGAGGTAGCGGAGTTTAAGGTTGTTGAAGAAATCAAGCGTAATAATGAGCTTCCAGTCAAAGTTACAATTGCGGTCGGTTTTCCTAAAGGAGATAAGCTTGACTTTGTTTCAGAAAAGTCTACAGAGCTTGGTGCAACAGCAGTTTGGGCAGCGCCATTTGATTGGTCGGTTGTGAAATGGAATAAGGAAAAGCTGACTAGGCGTCAAGAAAAACTGATGAAAATTGCCAAAGGGGCTGCAGAGCAATCAAAGCGTAATCTTATCCCTGAGATAGTGCTGTTTGAAAAATTTTCAGGTTTGGTAGGGAGATTCAGTGAGTTTGATAAAGTTTTAATTGCCTATGAGGAGTCGGCTAAGCAAGGTGAAATAAGTAAATTTGCTGAGATTCTGAACGGAAAGCCAGATAAAATCTTACTTATTTTTGGTCCTGAGGGAGGCATTTCACCAAAAGAGATTGAAATTTTTACTGCAGCAGGTGCAGAGCTGGTTGGGTTAGGCTCTAGAATCTTACGTGCAGAGACGGCGCCTTTGTATGCTTTATCAGCAATCAGTGCCTTAATTGAACTACAAAAATAAATTATCATTTGAATAAATCCAGATAAGAAAAGTCCGCTAAAAGTGGATTTTTCTTATAATCTAGTTCGCTATCCTTGAAGCTAGGAAATTAGATAATTTGAGGGCCTGACCTAGGGCTAGAACCTAAATTCCTATCGCTTCGCTTCGTGACTGCGCTGTCCATGCTCGCTAAGCAGCTAAAGCTGTAAGTCGCATGGCAACTCTATACGCTTCAAAACAGTCGGGCTAACTTTTTTGTTATAATGGAGCATATTAATCGAGTTAAACTCGGAGGTTTCTATGGCTGAACATAAAAATATTACAGGTGCAGAGTTGCTCGAAAAAGTTCGAGCGTATATGGTAGAAGAAGATGCAGATCGCGTCGCTTTTGGTTTGAGATGTGCAGAGACGGCTCATCGAGATCAGGTACGTGCTTCTGGTGAACCCTACATCATTCATCCGATACAGGTAGCAGGTATTTTGGCTGACTTGCATTTGGATGCAACAACGGTTATTAGTGGTTTACTGCATGACGTGGTTGAAGATACAGGAGCGATTTCTGAGGATTTGCGTGAGCTTTTTGGCGATGAGGTGGCCATTATTGTTGAGGGCGTAACAAAGCTTGGCAAGGTTCAGTACATGTCGCATGAGGAGCAGTTGGCTGAAAATCATCGTAAGATGCTGATGGCAATGTCCGAAGATATGCGGGTTATTTTAGTCAAGCTAGCAGACCGTTTGCACAATATGCGGACTTTGAAACATTTGCGTCCCGACAAACAAAAGCGTATTTCCGATGAAACCATGGACATCTACGCCCCTTTAGCTGATCGTCTGGGTATCGCGAGTATGAAATGGGAACTTGAAGATTTGAGTTTCCGTTATCTAAACGAGGTTGAGTTCTATCGAATCCGTGGATTGATGAATGAGAAGCGGGCAGACCGTGAAGCTCTAGTCTCTGAGGTTGTCAATAAGCTTGAAGAATCTGTAGAAAAAGCGGGCGTTAAGGCTCAGATTTATGGTCGCCCGAAGCATATTTACAGCATCTATCGCAAGATGGTTGATAAGAAGAAGCGTTTTGATGAAATCTATGATTTGATTGCTATTCGTTGCTTGACAGAGACAACAAGTGATGTCTATACAACCTTGGGCTATATCCATGAGTTGTGGCGTCCAATGCCAGGCCGTTTTAAGGACTATATTGCCAATCCTAAAGCGAACGGTTATCAGTCTGTTCATACGACAGTAAATGGACCTAAAGGTCCAATGGAATTCCAGATTCGGACGCGTCAAATGCACGAAGTCGCAGAGTATGGTGTGGCTGCTCACTGGGCTTACAAGCAAGGCAAGACCAATGCTATCAATGTAAATGAAGTTTCGCAAACCTTGAACTGGGTGAAGGAAATCGTCGAGCTGAAAGAGATGACGGGAAATTCGGCACAGGAGTTTGTCTCTGCTGTTCAGCATGATGTGCTTGGTAAAAAGATTTATGTCTTTACGCCCCAAGGGGCTGTCCAAGAGTTGCCTGAAGGTTCGGGCCCGATTGACTTTGCCTATGCTATTCACTCCCAGGTTGGTGATCATGCAGTCGGTGCTAAGGTCAATAGCCGTATGCAGCCCTTGACTTATACTTTGAAAACGGGTGATAGAGTTGAAATCATCACTTCAAAGAGTTCGTTTGGTCCAAGTCGTGATTGGATAAACATGGTCAAAACAAGCAAGGCCCGCTCAAAAATCAAACAGTTCTTTAAGAGCCAAGACCGTGAGTTCTCAATCAATAAAGGACGTGAGCTTTTACAGACAGCTTTACAAGAGCAAGGTTTTGTAGCCAATAAATTCCTTGACAAGTCAAACATGGATAGAGTTGCGCGTGAGATGAATCATAAAGATGCTGAGGCGCTTTACGCTAGCATTGGCTTTGGTGATTTGAATGCCATGACTGTCTTTAATAAATTGACCGAAAAAGAGCGTCGTGAACAAGAACGTGAAAAGCGTGAAAAAGAAGCTCAAGCTCTTCAAAATGGTGAAGTCAAGCGCGAAGCAAAGTCAGAAGTGATGAAGGTTCGTCACGATGGCGGAGTGAGCGCAGGTGGTGTCAGCTCTATGATGATTCGTATTGCCAAGTGCTGTAATCCTGTACCTGGTGATGAGATTCTGGGCTATATTACCAAAGGCCGCGGAGTCAGTGTACATCGGACAGATTGTAAGAATGTACAGGCTATGGAAGATTTTGAAAAACGTCAAATTCTTGTGGAATGGGACGATGGTGAAGCGAATAAGAAAGACTACATAGCAAATATTGATGTTTACGGTTTTAACCGTCCGGGTATCTTAAATGATGTTATGCAGGTACTGTCAAATCTTACGAAAAATCTAATTTCGATTAATGCCCAGCCAACAAAAGATCGTAAATATGCAAATATTCACATTGCCTTAGGTATCAAAAACTTATCTGAGCTCAAAGCGATTGCAGACAAAATCAAGATGATTCCAGATGTTTACAGCGTCAAGCGGACCAATGGATAAGTGATGGTTTAAAATGGCTTTACACTAGTGTAAAGGAAGTTTACAGGAGAAAAACTATGAAAGTCGTTATTCAGCGTGTGAAATCAGCTTCTGTAAAAGTTGATACTGAGCTTATCAATGAAATCAAGCAAGGGCTCTTGCTATTGGTTGCGGTTGAAGATTCTGATACGGACTTTGACTTAGATTATGCAGTGCGTAAGATTAGCCAGATGAGAATATTTAGCGATGCACAGGGAAAAATGAATCTTTCAGTAGAAGATATCCAAGGGGAAATCTTGTCAATCAGCCAGTTTACTCTTTTTGCTGATATCAAAAAAGGGAATCGCCCAAGCTTTTCAGGAGCAGGACGCCCAGATTTTGCCAAGGAAATGTACGAAAAATTTAATCAGAAATTGAGTTCAAGTATTTCAACAAAAACAGGTATCTTTGCGGCAGACATGGAAGTTGAACTTATCAATGATGGTCCCGTAACGATTGTTTTAGATACGAAAGAGAGCCGGAGACAATAAATAATGAATAAAGTCCAAAGATCATTTCTTTCAAGATTTCAAAATCAAGACATGCCAGATATTCGAGCTGAGATGCGAACCAATTTTCTGACGCAGCATCCTGAGTATGTCGGGACAGATCCAGAAAATGAACGCCTTCAACTCCAGAAGTTTTTTGAAGATGAGGAAAAAGCCAGACGTAAAAAACTCAAAGACCATATTCAAACCTTTTCAGATTGTGTGATTGGTGTAATTATCACGATTAGTCTGTTTCAACTCCCTCTACCAAATCGGGAAAATTTTTATCATGCCTACTTGTCTGGCGTTGGTACTTTTATGATTAGTTTCTTTATCATGGCGAATTTTTGGCTAGAGCATCATCGTGTCTTTGAACGAGCAGAAGAGATTTCGGAAGCTGTTATTATTCTTGATTTTTTCTATCTCGGAAATCTAGCACTTTTTCCTTTCTTCACACAGTGGATGATTAAAACGCCAAACCGAGAGTCAGTCGTGGGATATGGAATTGCGATTGTCATATATACCTTGTTATTAAATCTGATTCAGGTAGTTATCGGACGAGAGAGTCTCCGTCATTTGCCAAAGACGCGCGCTTTTTATCAGCGTGTTGCGATGGGGCGAATGTCATCAAGTCTTGCTTTGACTTTTCTGATTTTGATATTCTCATACTATTTTCCGACTGTCGGGCATTGGTTCTATATCGGTTATCCCATCTTGAGTTTTATTATGACGGGGCTTCAGAATTCTCAAAGCCAAACAGGACTTTGGGAGCGAGCAAATCGAATATCAGATAGGCAAAGAAATATGAGGTACGAAAGAGAGAGGTTACAAAGTGGGCAAGATTGAAGCCGTTATTTTTGACTTAGGTGGAGTGATTCTGGATATTGACTCCAAGCGTGAAGCAGATCGCTTTGCAGAGCTAGGGCTTGAGGAATATGAAAACATCTTCACACCGACAAATATGAATGATTTCTTTAAGCGTCAAGAGATTGGTGAGGTAATTGAAGATAATTTTTATGATGGCTTTCGTGAGTTGACAGCAACAGATCTATCTGACGAGGATATTCACGAAGCTTGGAATCTGATTCTGACAGATTTCATGCCTGAGCGTATGGCTTTTTTGGAAGAGTTAGCTGAGAAGTATCCGATTTATCTCTTCTCAAATACGAACGATATACACACTAGGGAATTTAAAAAGCGTTGCCTAGATCAAACGGGTCGTGAGCTCGATAGCTATTTTACACAGGCTTTCTATTCTCAGGAGTTGGGACTGAGAAAACCAGAACCAGCAGCCTTTCAGAAAGTATTGGAGTTGACGGATTTGGCCGCTGAAACAACGGTATTTATTGATGATAATGCTGATAATATTGCAGGAGCAGCCTCAGTCGGTTTGCAAACAATCCATTTGACCGATGGAAAAACGATTTTAGATTTGGAGTTTTAATTTTGGCAAAAGAGTTTGATTACAAAAAAATCCACAAGCATGATGTATTCTTTATTTTTTTGAGAAATCTGGTACGTTTTTTACTCTGGATTTTTAATGGAAACAGTAAATATTACAATCGTAATCGTATCCCCAAAGGAGAAAATTATATATTAGTTGCGCCACATCGTATGGCTTGGGAACCTGTCTGGTTTGCCTTTGCGGCTGCACCAAAGCAGTTTGTTTTCATGGCAAAGAAAGAACTTTTTAAAGGCTTTGGTGGCTGGTGGATTAAGATGTGCGGTGCTTTTCCAGTAGATCGTCAAAATCCGGGAATGAAGCCCATGAAATATGGGGTGAAGATGCTGAAAGAATCAGATAAATCTATGATAATGTTTCCATCTGGTACGCGACACTCTGCAGAGATGAAAGGCGGAGTAGCTGTAATAGGAAAAATGGCCAACGTTCGGCTGGTCCCCGCTGTTTATCAAGGTCCTACTACGATGTCGGGCGTCTTCAAGCGACAAAAAATTAAAATCAACTTTGGCGAGCCGATTGATATTTCCGATGTGAAAAAGGCCAATGCTGAGGGTATTGAAGAAATTAATCGCCGTATGGAAGAAGCTTGGGCAAAGTTAGATAAAGAACTTGATCCAGCCTTTCACTATGAAGCAAACTAGAAATATAAGAGACAAAGCTGTAAAGGCTTTGTTTTTCTTAGGTGAAGTTAGATTATCAACTTGCTTTACACCTACCTTTACACTAAAGAAAAATTCAACTTTGGTGTAAGAAGTTCTTGACAAAGCCTTCACAAAGTTGTAAGGTGTTGAAAGTAAGTGAAAAACAAGATTAAGGGAAATGTGAAGTATTTATGAAGTCAAGGAAAGTATTATTTAGAAAATACATCGTAACGCTCGGTCTAATGACTGTGGCGCTATTTTTGACGGCGCCAGTGTCTGCGACGACAAGTCCAGCTCCAAAAGGACTTGCGCCAATCACAAAAGCTGCGACAATTTCTCCAATTACCTATGCGACAAATCAGCTTGTCCAACAAGTTCTCAGTACCCCAGTCGTCAATACAGCTCAAAAGGCAGCGGACTTGTCTCAAAGCACAGGTACCACAGTTTCTACACCTGCGACGGTCGTGGTTAATCC